>JAMOPD010000019.1 GCA_027064745.1 Thermococcaceae archaeon | reverse complement strand
TTTGGATATATTACACTATCTGAAAGTTATACGGGAGATAGCACAAGTTATATATTAAAAAGTAACATGTTATCAGATAATATTTGGAATATTTCCCGAAAATCATACAAATAGTTATTAAAAAAGCATGTTCGAATTTCGAACTTAAATATAAGGTTTAAGTTGGGTGGTAGCCCCGCGGGGATTCGAACCCCGGTCGCGGGATCCAGAGTCCCGCATGCTTGGCCGCTACACCACGGGGCTGTCCCGAAGTATAATCAGTGATGGCGGGCCGGACGGGATTCGAACCCGCGACCACCGGGTTAAAAGCCCGGTGCTCTAACCAGGCTGAGCTACCGGCCCTCGCTTATCCCTAAGCAGGGATGATTTTATAAGCTTTACTATTGACTTAGCTGATATTGTCAGGATAACCTGTGAGAGCGCTTGATAATATGTCCAGTTATAACTATTAAGCGGGCTCTCTAACTTATCCTGACAATATCGACTTAGCTTATACTGTTGAGAATAATTTAAGACAGCCTGCTTAACAGTCATTTGGTACCCTCCATAGAGCATGGATTAGCTTTATTGAAGCCTGTTACCTTTTCGAAAGTCTCGCCCTTTTGGGTAGTGAACCATCGAACTCTCTTTTAAGTCTTGCTAAGAGGGCACTGATTCTCTCATTTACTGGAGGGTTGACGCTTTAAGCATCCTCTCTCCATCACTAGCTGGGGAATTAATCCGTTAGAATCCTCTAAGGGAGAGGTTAGTGTTTATTAGAATGGCTGGCGCCCGGGTCGGGATTTGAACCCGAGTCGCGGGAGTGACAGTCCCGCATGATAGGCCTGGCTACACCACCCGGGCGTTTAAATGGCCGGCGGCGTCCCCGGTTTCCCGCCCCCTCTCGGAGGGCAGTACACCCGGGATCGCTGGCGGGCTTAACTTCCGGGGTCGAAACGAGACCGGGTGTGACCCCGCCGCTATGACCGCCGTACCGCTATTGAGCTATCGGATTTAGTTTATAAAGATTGCGGTTTGGTAAATGATACTGTCTGGATAAGTCAGAGAGCCCACATTAGTCTCAACAAAAAGGTTATAGCTTTTTATATCTAATCCCCTGAATAAGGGGTGATAATCATGGGGTTAATTGAGGATAAGGCTCTGGTTGAGGCGGCTCTTTTTGTCTCCGGTAGGCCTTTAAGTGTTAAAGAGTTGTCGAGGGCGCTAGGAATAAAATCTCAGGATTATCTGGAGAAGCTGATAGAGCTTATAGCAGCTGAATATGCAGAACGGAAAAGTGCGATTGAGGTGGTTAGAATTCTCGGAGATAAATACGTTATGCAGGTCAGGCAGGAGTATTCCCAGAGGGTTATACATCTAATGCCACGACCGGATTTGAGAACGGGTGAGCTTAAAACTCTAGCGCTGATTGCTTATCTCCAACCGATAGAACAGAGTAAGCTTGTAAAACTCAGGGGAAGCCAGACATATGAGCATGTGAGAAAGCTTCTTGAAATGGGACTTATCTATGCAGAGCCCTATGAGAGGACGAAGCTTTTAGGAACAACTCCAAAATTTGCAGAGCTCTATGGCTTCCCGGAAAATGATCCGTTCATAATAAAGGAGGCTTTCAGGAAGGTGGTTCATGCTGAATATGCTGATTTAATTGAAAAACTTGAGAAAGGTGGAATGGTCTCAGAGACCGAGTAGTAATCTCTCTGCCTTTCAGCCGTCTTATTTCGAAAGATAAAAGAAACATCTTTCCATTCTCTTTAATCTCAGGCATTAAAGAAAAGTTTAAAAACCTCGAAATAAATTACTATTTAGGTGAGTGTATATGGCTGTGCTTACTAAAGAGCGAATAGTTGAAAGGATAAAGAAGGAAACAGGTATGAGTTTAACTAAAATTGAGGAGAGGATAAAAGAACTCAGCACAAGACATGGGATTTCTGATCATGCTGCTGCCGCAATGCTGGCTGATGAGCTTGGAATTAGTCTTGAGGAAGCTCCTCCACTCATGCATATATCTGATTTGGTTCCTGGAATGAGAGGAATTAACATAGTTGGTAGAATTTTACGTAAGTATCCCCTCAGGGAATACCAGAAGAGAGATGGGAGCAGAGGGCAGGTAGCGAGTCTTCTTATATACGACAACACAGGAAAGGCGAGGATTGTTCTCTGGGATGCTCAGGCCTCTAAATATTACAGCGAGCTTAAAGTGGGGGACGTGATCAAGGTTATAGATGCTACTGTTAGGGAAGGGCGTACCGAACTGCCGGAGCTTCATGTTAATTTCAGGAGCAGAATAATTGTTAACCCTGAGGATCCAAGGGTTGAAGAAATTCCTCCAATTGAGTCAGTGCGCACATACAACTATCAGAGGGTCAGAATATCTGATCTGATTGGGGGCGAGCGGTTTATTGAACTCAGGGGGACCATAGCGAAGCTGTATCGTGTTACAGTCTACGATGCTTGTCCTCAGTGCAGGAAGAAGGTTGATTATGATGCCGCAACGGACTCATGGATTTGTGTGGAACATGGGGTTGTTGAACCAATAAAAATCACCATTGTGGATTTTGGGATAGATGATTCAACTGGATATATAAGAGTAACCCTCTTTGGAGATGATGCAGCTGAATTCATCGGAAGAGACCCAGAGGAAATTTCAGAGAAGTTGAAGGAGTTTGTTGAAGAGGGGCTCACGATTAAGGAGGCAGGTAGAAAGCTGGCTGATGAGGAGTTCTATCATCTCCTTGGTCGGGAGGTTGTAGTGAGAGGAAATGTCGTTGATGATAAGTTCCTCGGGCTAATACTCAAAGCATCTTCATGGGATGAGGTTGATTATGGAAGGGAGCTTTCTAGGATAAGAAGAGAGCTTAAATCGGTTCTCAAGGGGGTAGAGTGAAATGGAAGAGATCAGGTTTAGACGCAGAAAACCGGCCTTAGAAAGAAAAATTGGGGAAATTAGTGAAGGAGATACGAGAGTGGCACTCATAGGTAAGGTGGTCAAGGTTGATAAGCTCGATTATCTTTTCTGGCTTGACGATGGAACAGGAGTTGCTATAATTGAGAGCGAGGAAAATGTCCTCCCAGAGATTGGGCAGATAATCCGGGTTGTCGGGAGGATAATTAGGAATGAAGAGATGCACATCTATGCGGAGGCTATTCAAGACTTCAGTGATGCTGATCTTGAAGCTCTTGAGGAAATTCAGGGGCTTGAAAGAAGGGTTCTTCCAAAACTTGAAACTGCTCTTGTGTGGTGGTCAGAATGAAGAAGCGTCTACCTGCTACTCGTGTTTATCTTAAGGATATAATTGAGGGGTATTACGTCAAGAGTGAGGGTGATTTTGAGCCCAACTACCTTATCACAAAGGATGCCCGTAAGGTTTACCGTGTTAAGGTTGTCGCGACGATTGTCAGAGAGCCTGTGATAAGTGAAGATGAAACCTATGGCAAGTTCCAGATTGATGATGGTACTGGAACTATATGGGTTCTTGGGTTCAGAGATGATACACGCTTTATCAGGCTTGTCAAGAAAGGTGATCTCGTTCAGGTAATCGGTAAAGTCGCTGAATGGCGCGACGACAAGCAGATACTTGTTGAAGGCGTCACAAAGGTGCACCCAAACATGTGGATACTCCACCGTTTCGAGACGCTTAAGGAGAAGGTCGAACACATCAAGAAAGCCAGAATAGCATTTGAAATTTATGACACCTATGGTATTACAGCCAAAGCTAAGGTAATTGCCAAGAACAAGGGCATTGATGAGGATCTCCTTCAGACAATTGATGAGCTATACACTATAATGCTTGAGCAGAGAAGCCAGGAATTCGTTGAAGAAACTCCTGAAGAGAGATTCATCGAAGAAGAAAAAGAATCTTCTCCAGAGCTTATAGAGGCTAAGAAAGCTGTTCTCGAAATACTGAGGGCAAAAGACAAGCCAATATCGAGGAAGTTCATTGAAAGAAAGCTGAAGGAAAAATTTGACCCCGATGTCATAGATGAAGCCATAAAGGAGTTGCTGGCTGAAGGAGAAATCTATGAACCTGAAATCGGCTTTTACAGGATTCTTGAGTGATTTTTTTATCTTATCCCTTTTGGCAATAAATGTATAGTGCTGGGGGATGGACCGATTTCAATTTTATGGAACTAAGTTCCGATATTTGAATTGCTTAATACTGCTCTCTCATAGTCCTTATCACTGGATCGTGGATTAGAGTTGAGGTTATGCTGTCCACCATCTTGAAGAATTCTTCCCGACCTTTTGCAAGATCGAGGTTGTCAATTCCTATCAGCCTGCACTCTTGAGCGAGTATCCATTTTCCTAGGATTATCTTCTCTCTACCACCTTTTTTGGCATCTATCCTGACAAGTCCATAGGGTATATCAGCCGTCCACCAGTTAGCCTTGAACGTTATTTTCCATCCAGCTTCTTCAATAATTCTGGCGATTCTGTCAAGAGTTTCACCAGGACCGTGGGGAGTTTTGAATGTTACAACCGTCCAGAGTTCCTTAGTTTCAAGATTTTCAACAATTTCCTTCTCAAACTCCATTTTTTCACCTCCAAATTGATGCTATCAGGAAAGTAAATACAGCAAGGAATATTGAGATTTTGAGCATTTTTTGGGTTTTAGCCGCGGTTTCAGGTGAGGGATTTTTG
>JAMOPD010000018.1 GCA_027064745.1 Thermococcaceae archaeon | reverse complement strand
GGGCGTTTATAGGCGATGAGGAAAGCGGCCACGGAACGAACTCTGTGAGGGTTTTGAAGAAGTTCGACCCTGAATCAGCCGGAAGGAAATCCGGAGAGATAGCAAAGCTTGCCGTTAATCCTGCTCAGGGTGAAGCCGGAACCTTTGACGTTATCTTCGACCCGTTGGCATTTGCAAACATCATGAGCTACATGAGCTTCATGGCGTCGGCTTTTGCAGTTGAAGCCGGCTTCAGCTTCCTCGTGGGCAAACTCGGGCAGAAAATCGGCAGTGACCTCGTCACCATAAAGGACATCGGCAACATGCCAAACGCTTACGGTACGAGGAAGTTCGATGATGAGGGCGTGCCGACCGGGGAGACCACGATTATTGAGGATGGGGAGCTCAGGACGTATCTCCTCAACACCAGCATGGCGAGGAAGTACAAGAGGGAAACCACGGCAAATGCGGGTTTAATAATGCCGAGGGCCTGGAACATTCACGTAAAACCCGGCGATTACTCAAAGGAAGAGCTCTTCAGTGAGGTTAAGAGGGGGATCTACATCACCAACGTCTGGTACACGCGCTTCCAGAACTATGTTAAGGGGGACTTCTCGACAATCCCGAGGGACGGGGCATTTTTAATTGAAAATGGCGAGATAACAAAGCCCATAAGGAATATAAGAGTTAGCGACAACATGCAGCACATCCTCGAAGGGATAAATGCCCTTGGGAAAGACCTCTACCACATCCACTGGTGGGAAGTTGATACTCCCGTTTTCACGCCCTACGTGCTCGTAAAGGATGTGGGGACAACAAAAGCGACAAAATGAACTTCCACACGTGAAAGACGTCAGAATAACAAAAACCATGAAGTAATTCTATTTTTTCATTCTTTTTGTCAAAGATTTAATGATTTAAAATGATACTAAACAACTTTATTTTGATATATTACCACTTTCCACAGAGAATTTCTGAAATAATGACAGAAGCGTAGATATTTCCACGATTGTAACAAAATCCATATATTCTCCCACTTTACCTACTCCCGGCAGTCAAAATGGTCGTTGGAGAGGATTACAAGCGTATGAGTGTTGATGATGTTCTGAAAGAACTCAAAACATCAAAAAATAGCCTCTCCTCAGATGAACAAAAGAGGGCCTGAAATTTACGGTCCGCCGGAGAAGAAAGTAAACCCCACAATAAAGTTCCTCTCATACTTCTGGGGTTCAATAGCATAGATTCAGCAATTGTTTAAACATTGGGCCGATTTTTGGATTATCATGGCACTCCTGGCAATGAACGGTATATTGGGCTTCTGGGAGGAGCACAAAGCGAAGAATGTTATAGAATTTCTCAAACAGAAAATGGCGCTCAAGGCAAGGATCTTGAGGAATGGAGAATGGAAAATTATCTCGGCAAAGGACTTGGTTCCAGGTGATATAATAGGGCTAAGGATGGGAAACATAGTGCCAGCAGATGTAAAATTAATCGATGGAGATTATTTAATGATAGATGAATCTGCCCTGACTTGTTAAATCTGACCAAAAAGCAGGCTGTCGTTACGAAACTGGTGTCCATTGAAGAATTGGCAGGAGTTGGTGTTCTGTGTTCCGATAAACCGGAGCCCTAACAAAGAATGAATTAACTGCTGGGTTAATATGGGTTTATGCTATAGCCTAAATGCTTGTAATTGACAAAGCAAAGGTCATAATCCTCAGGAGGATGGAAGCCCTTTGACACTCCTTTTGTTTTTAGTTTTTTAATTAACATCAAACACTTCTAGCCTAAGTTTTTTAGTCAATACTCTATAGAGCGGAAGCCATATGCTTTCTGTGGACTCTACCACAGTAAAAACCCACGGGCCAAGGATTAGGCTAAAAATAACATCGCTGAACCAGTGAACGTGAAAGAGCAGTCTTGAAAAAGCAACTAAAATAGCATAACACCACCAGATAGGTTTGTATTTTGGGAAACGCTCACTCAAAAAACATGCTAGGATAGAAGCTCTCGCTGTATGTCCTGATGGGAAGGCAAAATAATCAGCATTTAGAAGGGCTTGGAAGAATGGCAAAGATAAGGGAGCTTCACCCGGCCGTGGCACCCTGATTAAGACTTTCAAAGCTCCTACAATTGCCATGCCAAGAAAGATTGAAACCATGAAATTTAAAGTGGAACGGCTTAGCTTCTGATCTCTTTTGATGTCCCATAACACAAAGAGAATAACATAAATCGCAAAAGCTCCAAAACTGGCAGAATCTGTGACTAGAGCTATCCAGAGAGACTTTGCAAGAGGAGTTAGAGTATAGATATACACATTGAGATTACTAAATAATCCGAGAAGTTCAGCTACCAGAACAATGGTCAGCATAGCTGTGAGCATTCTTCTTTTTAAGGGCATGAAAAGAGATGGCAGGGTGAATAGAAAAGTTTTTCCCTTAGATCAGGCCAGCTTCGTAAAGAGCATGATAAGCCTTGAGCAAAGCCTGTTGAACTCTTTTTGGTCCAACACGCCTAACTGCACTCTTAAGACCCTCATTGTAGATTTTACGCAGAATAAAGTCCACATCCCTTCCCAAGCTGATTGCTCCTTGGTTTTCAAGATAAAGCCGCGCTATTTCTTTCGGTTCCCTGTAATTCAATCCTTTCAACCATTTGAGGGGAATGCCATCTTCATACTGCTTCAAAACCTTGAATCCGATAACAGTAACCTCATCATCTCCATAAAGTTCGTCATAGATCTTATTTAAAGCCCCAAGAAGCTCTTTAACATCTTTAAATCCATCTTTCTTTGCATCCTCATCCGTAAGTTCCTTAACTTTTTTCTTAACTACTTCCGTGATTCGCACCTTAGCTATAACGGTATCACTCGGCCGGATAGCCAGATAAATCTCACTCCCCGGTTTTGCTTCATAATCCCCGTAGCGGATGGTTGTTACTTTATCTCCCCGCAAAATCCTCGATTTATATGAATTATCTATCAGCATGAACTTTCTTATCTGAATCTTCTTTTTCTTCACCACTTAGCACCTCTACGATTTCAGGCAGTTCCTTCAAATCTTCGATTGTAAAATCCGCATATTTGATATAATCCTTTTCTCTATCCGCATATTTTCCATATTTAAACCAGACGGTGTGCATTCCCACCTGTTTAGCACCGTAGATGTCTGAATAAAGTCTATCTCCAACCATAACGGCCTCATCAGCTTCAATATTAAACTTTCCAATGGCTTTGCGAAATATTTTAGGATGAGGCTTTTTTACACCCACAAAATCTGAGATGAGAACTTCATCAAAATATGGATCAAGTTCAAGACGGAGTATCTTCTCCCACTGTTTTATGGGATTCCCATCGGTTATTATACCTAACATAAGACCCATTTCTTTTAATTTTAATAGGGTTCTCCTTACATGTCTTACCTCACGAAGATAGGCAAATTTAGTGTTGTGATATGCTATCACACCAGCAGCCACCCATTTTGGTTTATGGGGTAAGTCCAATCGTCGGAGGAGATAATCAAAGTGTTTGTCAAAATTGCTTCCATATTCGCTTATGAGCTCAAGTAGCTCGTTGTATGCAGTATCAAAATCAACAGGCATGCCATGGCGGATCATATTCTCAATAGCATTCTTTCTCGCCATTTCAGCTAGCTTCGATGTGTCAGCAATCGTATCATCTAAATCGAAAAATACTACCCTTATCATCTCTCCACCCCGAATAACTTGGTACATAAAATATTTAACCTTTCCCCAACTTTATGTCCAAATAAAACCTTGAAGCCTGCATCTCCTGGAAATAGTTATCTTCCTTAATCCATTCTTTTATTAAGTCATCAAGTTTCCATGTAAGTGATGTAGGTGTTGTGCTTGCAAATATCATCCTTCCAATTTTCATTGCCCGGATTTTTTTGATTATATTCTTAACGTCATCATTACCTATTTCGTGCATGAGGAAAAATCGTTTGACGTGCCAGTCCCCACTGCCTTCAAGCTTATCAGCTTTCTCAATTATCTCCTGAAGAACCCAGTCCCTGCAATATTCGGGTATCTCATACACATCAAAGCCTTTTAGGGCTTTTCTAATCTTTTCCACCTCTCCCTGTTCAAAACCTATTAGAAAAACCTTCCCTCTCATTTTATCAGCCTCACTATTTTATCCATAACTTCACCGGCTTTTCCGCGGAGGAAAATATCGGCAATTGGTGTTATGCCACTTTTTTCAACATTTATCTCAATGATAGTCCCACCCCTTTCTTTAACAATCTGAGGTATATATGCTGCGGGATACACAATACCACTCGTACCAATTACAATGCAAACCTGACCTCTCTCCGCGAGTCTAAAAGCCTTATCTAAGGTATCTTCTGGCAGAGCCTCACCAAACCACACAACATCAGGTCGCAAGAGGGAGCCGCAGTTCGGGCACTTAGGAACGTCTTTCTCCTGGAGAAAATCGTCCACCCTTCCGCTCTCCTTGAGGTACTCTCTGTAACTGCAGGAGGTGCACTTAACTCGGAAGATGTTGCCGTGGAGCTCGATGAGGTTTTTTGTCCCCGCTTCGCGGTGGAGGTCGTCCACGTTCTGTGTGATAACGGCCTTCAGAATCCCCATGCGCTCAAGCTCTGCCAAAGCGTAGTGGGCATCGTTGGGCTTAGCCTTCCTTATTAGATTCATTCGCCACATGTAGAACTCCCAGACGA
>JAMOPD010000017.1 GCA_027064745.1 Thermococcaceae archaeon | reverse complement strand
TTCCGGTTTTTACTGTTGAGAAGGACTATGCTATAAGCTGGATGCTCTATGGGCTCTGGAAGTCAAAAAATCAGAAAGTATTAAATCATAATGCATTACAATCTTATGCATAAAACTGTAAGGTGAGCACAATGTTTGTTGATAGAAGGAGAGAGCTCCAAATATTGAAGTCTTCATATGAACTGTTGAAGAGGGGAGACAAGGTTAACATTGCAGTTATAGGGCCGAGGAGAATCGGAAAAACCGAACTTCTCCTGCAATTCAAGGAGAAAGCCCAGGGAGTCATTCCTTACTTGAACCTTCAGAGAATTGGAAGCTTAGATTCATTTATCTTTGCATACACAAGAGAACTCCTGTATGAACTCTCCAACACCTCAGGGATAACTGTCGAAAGAAGTGAACTCTTGAACTGGGATGATCTGCTGATTCTTTCGGCAAAGCTCGGCGTTGATAAGGAAGTTAAGGCCATTAAAACGGGCACTCTTGAGACTCTGTTTGAAGCTCAGGAAGCAATCTTAGCCAACACCGGCCAGAAAGCCTTGTTTATTCTCGATGAATTCCAAGAAGTTCTCAATTTCAAAGGATTTTTAGATACGATGCGTGCCGTCACTGAAAAGCAGAAGAACATTGCGTATGTCGTCTCTGGCTCCGCCGTAAGGATGATGGAAGAAATATTGGAACCGAAGAATCCATTTTTTGGCCAGTTCCGCAGGATTTACTTAAGGGGTCTGCCAAGAGAAGATACAATAACGCTTGCAAAAACAACTTTGGAAAAGGCTGGGATTGAGTCTGCTCGGTCGGCGTTGGATTTGATATACAAGCTCACCCAGGGCCATCCATTTTACGTTTTGGCAGTGTGCAGACGTTTGATTGAAGAGGGGTTTGAAAAAGTTAGACGGAAAGAAGTCCACTATGCATTTCTTACTGAACTGCTGACCGAAAAGGGCGATATATACATGCATTTAGAGTACGTTTTTAATGAATCCCTTTCTAGAGCACACCGGGGACCCGTTCACAAGCAGATTCTCCTTATACTGGCTCAGGAGGAAGGGTTGAGGCTTTCAGATATAGCCAAACGTCTAAACAAACCCACGGGAGAGGTGTCAAACTACCTGAAGTTCCTTTTGAGAACCGACTTAATTGTAAAGCAGGGAGGGAGGTACTACTTCGCGGACAAACTCATGCGTTTCTGGCTTGCAAAGACGTATCTCGGCATTACGGAACTTGAGCTCAAGAGGGAGAAGTTTTTGGAAGAGTTAATCCAGGAGCTTGAAGAAAAATACCTCCGAGCAAAGATGGAACTTGGACTTGCAAAAGAGGCCGAGATAAGAGAGAAGATGAGGGAAATATTTGGGCTCGATTTTAAGAGCTACAGAAGGGGCAACGTTGAATTTGATGGGGTTGCGTTTGGGGACAAGATTTACGTGCTTGAGGTCAAGTGGAGGGAGAGACCCGCAACATATAGGGATGTGGAAGCATTCCTGAAAAAAGTAAAAGATGAGTTCGGATCAGCGGAGATGTTCTTTTTCTCAAAGTCGGGCTTTACAGAAAAGGCCCTAGAGTTGTGCAAGAAAGAGAACGTTAAACCTCTTACACCCAGAGACTTAGGGCTAATCGAGTGAAAAACATGATAAAAATGAATATCTTTAGCGGCAATTGCAATAGAACTCCAGTCATCGTTGAGACTGAAACAAAAACTGTAGAAAATGGAAGTGAATTCAAAGTGTTTAGGCTAAGAGCTCTGAATTAATGTGAAAATCTAACAAAAGTTGCAAAGCTACAGAAGGTCATGCTAGTTATGAGCTAATAGATAAGTGTATGTCCTAACAGCTATAGGCTGAATTATTAAAATATTAAAAGAATGCTCATAACAGAGCATTGAAGGGTTTTGAAAAAGAAAGAGTTAGAGGTATAGATATGGAAAGCCCTTTTCTGCGTTCCCATGAGTTCTATAGCGTTTTATCAAATTCTATCCTGTTCTATCTAGTTTCATCCTGTTTCATCTAGGCTCCCTCATGATCCTGTCTGATAATGTCTGAACATTCTATGTTCTTAGGAGATATTCTAGAACATCCATTTTTATGCCTGAACCTACAACTTCCAAATCCAATGTCCTATGAGTTGCCTGGTCTTGTCAACTTAATTCAGAGTATTAGCATTTGTTCAAATGAAAAGCCAGCTGACACGCTATCATTGAAGGTTCTGTTTGTATCTCTTTCCTTTTACAGCATCCCACCATTCATCTTCAGGTTTGTTCCAGTCTTCAGCTAAAATCGGCTCAATATTTCTGAGCATTCCGAGGATAAACTCTTCTTCATCGTTCTCTTGGTTATAACGAGTTTTCTTTTTCCTGCCATGATCCAATGTTACCATACATCACCCTCCTCTCGGATCAGCTCTGAATAGGATTCATAAAAGAATACCATCGGATTTTTCATCTTTTCTGTCTTAACTCTGTATTTATAGGCGAGTGTCCCAACGATTGTGACTTTCCGCTCAAGGAATCCCTTTTTGTATAAGCGGTACAGAAACATTCTGATAAAAGCCTCCCATTTCATGTCTTCAAAATCTTTGGGTGAGAGAATTGAGGCCTTTAAGAGCTCATCTATCAGCTCTCTAACTGTAAACCACGCCCAATCATTCTGAGCCAAGTGACTTAGAACAAATATTTTCACTCTCACTCTGAGATAATTCTCAGTATTTTCTTTTAGTTTATCCTGCAGTTTAAGTAGGTGTGCATAAACGTCATCGAGAGTCAGTTTTGAAATTTCAGCTTTGGCATTTTTGCTTTTTATCTTTCCGTGCTTTTTAACAGCGTATCTCCCCATTTTACCACCCCAGTGGCTACACAACTCCTTTTATCTCATGGACAGTTTCTACAGAGTTAGAATTGAGATGGCTGGAGAAGAATTTCCGGACGGTTTCTTCACTCAGAACTAAAAGAAGTTCTGGCATGGTTTCATCTATTATTGAATCAACAAACAGTCGTGTAAGTCTCTTATACCGCCTGCTAAATCTTTTGTCTTCTGTAAGAGAAATGTAGTGCATGAAATCAACGCCCTCTGCTCTTCCAAGAAGATAGTTCTTGTACCTTCTCAGCTCATCCACGAGCCGAATTCCGCTCAGAAAGTTCATGAAATCAGCTTTACCCTCATCTACTAAGCTGTATATCATGTTCTGAAGATGGCTGTCAAAGAACTTTCTGAATAGTTTAATTGTGATTATCGGCCTATCGGGACTGCACTGCTTAAGCCATGGGTATCTACCGTAAATCTCCTCTAGCTTCTTGCGGTTTCTGAAGGCTTCTTTAGGAGTGTAGTAGTGGGTAAATATCTTGTCTATCGAGTAGAAGCCAAAAATGGGTTGCGCCGGATCCAGAACGTATCTCTTCTTGAAAACCCTAAGCTCATTTATCAGTATTGGATGTATGAATACCGGAGTGACTCCCCCTGCATCCCGCCGTAGCTTTGCCCTTCTAAAGTAGATTACTCCTTCCTTGAGATCTATCTGTTTTGTTCTCCGGCCGGTATCATCAGAGGTAATGAATTGGAGGTCGTTAATCTCCGAGCCCCTCGCTCCAGTCATAAGGGCTATTAGGGTAGCAAGCCGAACTTTCTCTACAGTGATTGTAGGGCGCTCTGAAATAAGAACCGAAAGCCACTTTAGTGCAAGCTTTATTTGATCTGGAGAAACAACTTTCTCCTTCTCTCTTTTCCTGTGGGTCTGCAATTGTATAGCCTTTGACCGCATAGCAATTTTTGATACCAGTCCCAGATAGATGTTCGGGTTGAAGACTTCATCCCCTAAGGCTCGGGTTAAACTGATTCCGTATTTCTCCCAGAGGATGTGCTTTAGGGCTTCTTCAGTGTACTTAACTACAACCCTAAATGTGTGGGTAGATTTGCTCCTATGGGGGTCTTTGAGGTATTCTGAAAACACCTGATAAACATCCATTGCGGTCAGTTTTATTATGGGGTTATCATCAGCTATGGGCCCTTTTATCCTCAGCAGGTACTCAATGAACGTGTTTATTGCAAACGATTTATTCTGAAAGGTGCCTGGACTCAGCCGTTTTAAGTTTCTCAAGCTTACGAGTTCCTCTTTATATTCATCAATGTCTCTAAGGTCGAGGAGTATGTAATCATCGGAGGAGTAACGGACGGGCAGTTTTTGAGGGCCTCCAAATCGTTTCCTCCTCATAACTTACTCAGCTCCTCAGCATGTTCTAAAGTATTCTATGAAGATTTAAAGTTTATAAAGGTTTCTGAATTGTATGCTTTCAACCCATGATAGTTAGTCAATCGAAATATTTATATAGTATAAGAGCATAATTGCCGCATACTTTGAATCCGTATACAAAAACTAGAGCATCCAATCAGTTCAGTACATATGTACAAAACGCATGCAAAAACGAATTCAGGATGACACTCCTCATCGGTTCGCAAGTCAAATCTTTTCGCTCAAGGATACTCAAAAAAGGGAGGTTAAAAGGTTTTACCCCAAAAGTGAAAGAAACGTCAGCTGAAGTTCTTCTTATTGGTCGGATCGGGTATATATCAATAAAAATATCGCGAAGACTTCTCATTGATTTCCCTTATCGCCCTTTACCTCCAGCATTCTGCCGATAATATTGTCCACAAATCTATAAGAAATGTTCAAAATTCGCAAGAAAGTTAACAAAATTAGCCGAATATTTTAAA
>JAMOPD010000016.1 GCA_027064745.1 Thermococcaceae archaeon | reverse complement strand
GTAGCCGCTGGTGTTTATTAGGACTGCTGCAGCTACTGCCGCCACTAGAACCATCGCTATAAACACTATCAAGGTACCAATTCCAATAGCACCCCTCTTCTTCTTTAAAACAAATCCCATCTTTTTTGCACCTCCACTAAATGTTTTGCAATATAGAGTGGATAAGTTTGGATATAAAGCAATTTTTTGTTTTTATATATGCACGTAGTAGTGTATCTACATATGTAGGTTTTAACTAGTGAAAATAGTAACAAATAGCATAGAAACCGGCATCACATCTTTTTTATAACAAGAACAGATTTTCCAAGTTCACTGAACTTGAATTCTGCATTGCTACTTTCTAAGGCACTTAAAATTGAAGATTTATAAGGAAATCCAATAAATTCCTTTGATAAACTCTCAAAAAATTCCCACGCAGGGATGTTTGGATAATTTTCTTTAAATGGCTCAACTATTATAAGTTTTCCATTCTCCTCAAGGATGTCCATTACAGTCTTTATAACACGATTAATGCTATCCAAATACTCAAGAACAAAACTCATTATAACAACATCATATCTGTTTTTTGGCATTATCTTCCTAATGTCCATCTCCTTTAAAATGACCCAATCAAATCCTGCACTTTTTATCCTGCTCTCTGCAATACTCAAGATTCCGGGAGAGAAATCTATTCCAACATATTTACCGTTTGGGCCAAGAAATTGTCCTATTTCCAGTGGTGAAACTGAACCACAGCCTAAATCTAGAACCCTCATTTCATCCTGTAATTTTCCTGCTTCCGCTATTATCTTTCTGTATATGCTGTTAAACTCCAGAGATAATCTCATATCCCAAAAGTCTGCATCCTTGTCAAAATCCATTAAAATTTTTGGATGTTCTGGTGTTATGGAAGCATAGTCGACCATTTTATAAATCTCCTCGAAAATAGGAACCCACCCCGGAAGGAGATATTTGGCATTTTCAGGAGAAAGCTCCAGTAAATATTCAAACTCATTCAGTGAAATAGTTTCGCCTTCTTTTTTAATTATCCCGAGCTGAATATATGTGTCTATGAGATTTTTCAAAAGTGCCTTATTGCCAAATGACATAGAATTTATGAAACTGTTATATGCTTGTTCTTCAGATAGTTTTCTGAAAATACCATACTTCAATCCAAGTTGAAAAAGGTGAATGACGGAGATTTGAGCCATTGCAGAGATATTTTCATCTAATTTTCTGATTAGACTCTTCATTTGATCACCTCACATAAATCTGCTGTAGTACAGGTGGTATGATTTGAGCAGTTCAACAACCTTTTTTCCATATTCAGTGAGCCTATAATACTTAAATCCATCTCGCTCAACAATCTCGACTAGGCCTAAACTTACTAGAGAACTGCTACCATTATATCTATTACCTAAACCAATAAGGGCACCCCTAACATTTGAGGGATCTGATTTAACGACCCTTGCAATTTCAGCAAGATATGTTGGGGAGGGATAAATTTCATTCAAATACAGCAAAATTCTCTTTCTGAGTTCACTGCGATTAATTGACCTTATTACAAAGGGGTCGATGTACATTGGAATCCCCCCAACAAAATACTACATGATTTTAAGGAGAAGTGATTTTATTCACTAAATTATTGGATATTATTGTATATAAGTCTTACTGTTTGAAATTAAACCCAACAAACTACAAATCGGAAAAAGATGTCTTAATTTTCGGAAATTTTCCAGAGTTATAAATCACATCACCATTGACAAAAACCATTTCAACATCGCTACCTTTTGCACTATAAACTAAATGTGAGAGGTAATAACCTTTAGGCAAAAAATGCACTTTTTTTGTATTTATCAAAACTAAATCTGCCAGGTAATTCCGTTGAATTATCCCTGCTTTTAACCTTAAAGCCCTGGCCCCACCAAGAGTGGCCCAATAGAACACTTCTGCTGCTCCAACTTGCTCAGGGCCTGCTCTGATCTTATTTAGGATGGCAGCAATTTTCATCTCCTCAATCATGTCTAGGGAATTGTTAGAAGCTGCACAATCATTTCCCAGGGATATATTCGCACCGGATTTCCAGAGTTGCATTGTAGGAGCGATAGAGCCCTCAAGCTTGGCTAAACTCGTTGGACAATGAGCTAATGTAGCACCTGATTTTGCAAACAGTTTAATTTCTGTGTTGTTTAGATATACTCCATGAGCGGCAATTAGGTTTTTATCAAGGATGTTGATTTTTTGTAAATACTCCACTGGATACAGACCTTCTCTTTTTCTTACTTTTCTTACCTCCTCCTTGCTCTGGGATAGATGGATATGTACGAGCGCGTTTTCTTTTTTTGCAAAATTTCCAATCTCTTCCAGCAGGTCACGGGATACGGTATCTGTGGCGTGAGGAGCAAGCGTTGCAGTTATTAATTCTTGGTTCTTCCATCGTTTGAAGAATTTAAAGCCTTCTTTCGGTTCTGCAAGGGGGAAATCAACCAGATCCATGATAGTCTGACCAATAAATGCTCTCACTCTAAGTTCTTGAGCAGCCTTGGCTATCTCTCCAGCAAGAAAGTAGTGCTCATTTACTGTTGTCGAGCCGTTTGAAACAGCCTCCATCAGACCTAAAAGAGCCCATTTTCTGAGTTCTTTCCTGTTCCATTCCTTTTCCATTGGCCAGATAAGGTCGTTTAACCATGTATTTAATGGTAAATCATCCCCCAATCCTCTGAATTTGGTCATGGCAACATGAGTATGCGAATTAATGAGGCCGGGAATTATCAAATATTCCTCCCCTCCAAAAACTTCATCCACATCATATTCCCTTATTTTATCCGCTGGGATGATGTCATAAATGCACTTCCCTTCAATTAAGACTGCCACATTTTCTCTGACGCCTCTAATGTCCATAACGGTTCCAATGAGAGCTTTCACATCATTCACCGATTAAAGATTGCCAGTTTCTATATTTAAATGTTGTCAGAATGCCAATTATACAAGCGAATGATTTAAATACTATTCAACCTCCATGGCTATTATGCCTTTATTACTGCAGCCCAAAGCTGAACGGTTTAAAGCACTCTCACTCTGGATGAATAGACTCTTCTGATTTAGTGGATAAATTAATAAGCTGAGTGTTTAACTTTGAGGAGGTGTTCAAGATGATCGATAAGGTTTATTGTGCTGATGTCAAACCTGAGATGGAAGGCAAAAAGATTAAGCTTGCCGGATGGGTTTACAGGAAGAGAGCGGTTGGTAAGAAAGTGTTTATAGTCCTACGGGATTCAAGTGGTGTTATTCAGGTTATCTTTAAAAAAGAGCGTGGAGATGCATACAAGGAAGCCAAGGACGTTGGTATTGAATCAAGTATCATAATAGAAGGTACTGTGAAGGCTGACCCAAGAGCTCCAACCGGAGTTGAGATAGAAGCCGAAAGTATAGAAGTGGTTCAGAACGTGGACTTCTTCCCGATAACCAAGGACGCCAGTGAAGAGTTCCTCCTCGACGTCAGGCACCTGCACCTGCACTCTCCCAAGGTTGGTGCCATAATGAAGGTCAAGGCAACGCTCATGCAAGCCGCTCGCGAATGGCTCCTCCAGGACGGTTGGTATGAGGTCTTCCCGCCGATACTCGTTACTGGAGCTGTTGAGGGAGGTTCGACGCTCTTCAAGCTCAAGTACTTCGACAAGACGGCTTACCTCAGCCAATCGGCCCAGCTCTACCTTGAGGCGGCAATCTTTGGCCTTGAGAAGGTCTGGTCGCTCACGCCGAGCTTTAGGGCAGAGAAGAGTAGGACGAGGAGGCACCTCACCGAGTTCTGGCACCTTGAGCTTGAGGGAGCCTGGATGGACCTCTGGGACATCCTGAAGGTCGAGGAGGAGCTGGTAAGCTACATGGTTCAGCGCGCCCTCGAACTCAGGAGGAGCGAGATTGAGACCTTCAGGAAGGACTTCACCACACTCAAGAACGCCGTTCCGCCGTTTCCGAGGATAAGCTACGATGAAGCGATAGACATACTCCAGAGCAAGGGCGTCGAGATAGAGTGGGGCGAGGACATGGGGGCAGATGAGGAGCGCATTTTGACCCAGGAGTTCGAGGCTCCGTTCTTCGTCTACGGCTACCCCAAGCACATCAAAGCATTCTATATGAAGGAAGACCCCGAGGATCCGAGGAAAGTTCTTGCGGCGGACATGCTAGCGCCGGAAGGATACGGCGAGATAATCGGGGGCAGCCAGAGGGAGGACGACTACAACAAGCTCGTCCAGAGGATTCTCGACGAGGGAATGGATCCAAAGGACTACGAGTGGTACCTTGACCTCAGGAAGTACGGCAGCGTCCCGCACAGTGGCTTCGGCCTCGGTCTCGAGAGGCTCGTTGCGTGGGTGCTGAAGCTCGACCACGTCCGCTGGGCCACGCTCTTCCCGAGGACGCCGAGCAGGTTGTATCCATGATGTCAGCATCGTTCATTGAAAATAATGCTTCAGGGAATTAAATCAATAAATCTTGTTTGGCGGAATTAGTATTGTGGGAGTCATTATTTGGAGTACTGTTGGCTTGAAATCCTCAGATACACCTTTTATTATTGCAATATTTTCAATAAACTCCTTTTCCTTTAAGATTCCTTGGGTCATGATTACATAATCACTAATGCTAATCATCCAAGAATGAAGATTCTTCGGAATACTGTCCCTATTCACAATGAGAATATCCCAAAAGTTAAAACCCCTCCTTACCAGCCTCTCTCCTGT
>JAMOPD010000015.1 GCA_027064745.1 Thermococcaceae archaeon | reverse complement strand
ATAATGATGCAGAATCTTGTAAGGAGGCAACCATAATGTGGAAGAAAATGCTTGGGTTGATGTTGGGGTTGTTGGTATTGAGCATGACAGCGGGAGCTGTAAATGCCCTTCAGGAAAAGGAGATGGTGCTACCAAAAGGGGCAACAATGATAGGAAAGGATTTGATAGTTGGAAAGGATAAAGTGCCGGATAAAGAACTTTTCTTAAAACAGCTTGATGCTATATTAAAGGAACAAGAAACAAAGAAAACACCCATAGAACCTCTTGGATACCACAAAGAGGCATCTGCCAGCGGATATGACAGTGACACTATATTTGGTGACACTCTATATCTAAGGTCATATCTGGATGTTTCATGGGACAAAGACCACTGGTGGGAAGACTGGAGAATAACTGTAGACCCAAGCCCTTATGCAGCACATACAGCATGGCTGGGGAGTGATCCATATTATGCCGATTCGATAAGTTTAAGTTCAACAGTGATTTTCCATGGATGGGTAGGGTCGATAACTGTATCAGCAGATGGACCCTCTTGGACAATCAGTCCAGATAAAAGGGAGGTAACTTTCTCTGTCTCTGACGAGCATATATGGTTCATAGAGATGGATTATCATGCATACGCTACAAGCGATGCCGAAAAAGTGGAACAGAACAATGTAGCACAGTACAAATTCAAAAAAGATGGAGGAGTGTATGCCAGAGGACTTAATACGGATATATGGTGTCATACATAATTATACTTTACACTTTTTATTTTTGATAAATGTTATTTTTGATAAAATGAGGGAGGAGATATAAATGAAATATAAAAGACTTATTGCTGTCATAATAATGATACTTCTTTCTTTCTCTAGTTTTGGGTGTTTAGGACATAATACAAGTGCAAATGTTGAGAATTCTAAAATTTCAAATATAACCACTTCATTTTCATCAAACAGGGAAACTCAAAAATTAAACATAACTGAGATTTTTGGAGATGAGTGGAAAAATCAAACATCTTGGCTTGTCTCATATGATTATAAGGGGTTTAGTTACCGCCTTATTTCTCCAGATTTGTTTACTACATATCACTTTCTATCATCTCTGATGCTCTTTAACAGAAGCATACAGCACAAAGAAGAGACATTAAAATGGTTAAATAATCTAAACAAAGAAAACTTTAATATTAATTCCAGCATTGGTAGAATTTTTGAAATTTATATAGGTGTTCATTCACTAGCATTATTGGATGCGAATATAACTAGTAAGAGAGCCCTGATAAACGAGTTACTTTCCTATAAAAATTCTGATGGTTCAATAACAGAGAAACCCGATGATTTTGCATATGCAGTAACTGAAACATACTGGGCACTTAGGGCATTGCATGACATGGGATATAACATCAGTGCCATGAATGATACCAAAGAGTTCCTTTACAAGAAATGGGAGTCAATTAGGATAACAGAAGAAAATTTCGTTGGAGTATTCTACATCCTTCAGAGCTTAAAACTGATGGGTTTTCCTCCGAGTGAATTGCCAGGATATCACAGGAAGATGTCGGATATAAAAGAGCTGAAGAGGGAATACCTCAATGATTCGAGGAAATTTGACCTCTACAATATCTTTGCTCTCGCTTATCTTTTCAAAAAAGCAGGTTTTCTGGATAACAGCACCGTAGATATCATGGTATCTAGGTTGTATGATTATCAGTGCCCTGATGGTGGCTTCAACTTCAATGGGCAGAATGGAATCGCTTCGGACACTTATTATGCATTTATGGGCTTTTATTATCTGGGCATAGTTCCAAACTCTATAGCTTTTGAATTCATATACAAACATGAATCTCCTATGGGGGGCTTTTTCCCCAACACACTGAAAATTGTAGATACAGAGACATTTTACCATACAGTATATACAGCATACGTTCTGAATTCCCTGAATAAAACCAAAGTTAAAAGATACCTGAAGGGGATGAGATATCAATTACAAAATGCTAAATATGAGGATATTAGTTCCCTTTATTATTATATGAAAACGTGGAAACTTGTAAATAGAGCCCTTCCCCTTGAAGATTACAAAATACTAAGAGATGTAACAGTTAATCTTCTCGAGCAATTTCTAAGAGAAAGCATGGGAAATAAAGAAGTGGATCCATATGTTCTTGTTCCACTATTAAGGCTTGCCAAGGAGCTCAACATTACTTTAGACAATCACACCAAAATGCAACTTGCTTCTCAGATATTATCCTACAAAAATCCGGATGGTAGCTTTGCACCGGGAGGAAGACTTGACAATACGGTGTATTCAGTGCTTGCACTGCATGAATTGGGATATAACTACCATGACAGGTCAACAATTGAGTTTATTCAAGATGCTCAACTACCTGATGGGGGATTCGCATTTAGAACATCAAAGAAAATCGGAGAACAATCCAATATGGGTGCAACATATCTCTCCGTGATTGCATTGGAAATAATGGGTGCAGAGCCTAAAAACAAGGAGAAGGTGATACAGTGGATCAAACACTGTAAAGGTCAATATGGTGGTATTGGAATGTTTCCAAACAGTAATAATGTCGATGAAACTACAACATATTGGGCAATTAAAGTGCTGGAAGCATTAGGGATTCAGTAGGAATAACGGTGATGCCAAGTGGTTGAAAAACGTAAGTTTTTGCTTTTTATTTTCATTTTTCTGCTGTTAATAGGAACATACGCTCATTTTTCAGAAAAGAAAACAACTCAAAATCCCCCGGTCTCCCATAGTATCGTATTCCATGCGGAGGAACTCTGTTCTAGATACTTTCCTAACGAGACTTATTCCGATAAAATGAATGAAATCGCTGGTATATGCCCCAAATACAAAAACAATCACACGGCAGTTGTATTTTGTTGGGTTGGGTGCAAATTAGTAAAATCAGGTATCAATGTATATGAATGTAGAGGCGGGAAAATTTACAAACTGGTTGTTGATACGAGAAACTGGACACTGAGACAAGCTTTGAGTGAAAGTGAGCGTTTAGAGAGCACGAAAGGTATTCTGTAATTGAACTGATGAGTTCATTTGCTTACTCTTTTACTCAGCTTTCTTTTTGCCAATGAAATTCAAAATCATGCAGTTGAAAAATTATTAAGTTGTAAGATAGTATAACTACTATGAAACATAGGAAAAACTTATAAAGTTCAAAATCTAACATAGTGATGCAGAATCTTGTAAGAGGGCAACCATAATGTGGAAGAAAATGCTTGGGTTGATGTTGGGGTTGTTGGTACTGAGCATGACAGCGGGAGCAGTAAGCGCCGCTGGCATACCAGACAATAAAAATGTGCTTTCTATAGAAATGCAGAAGAAAATTATAGATCAATATTCCCAACTTAAAGCTAGTGGAAGGGTAGAAGAAGCAAACAGATTATTAGCAAGGTATGGATTTGTCAAGCTGGGAGGTAGGAAAATCCATCAAAAATTCAATAAACCTGTCCGCACGACACAAGAAAATCTCAATTCCAACATCTCAATACAAAGCTGGGTTTCTGAAAGAGATCTAACCCTTGAAATAGAGTACATTACCTATCCATCATCTCAGACAGTTTTCATAGACTACTATTGGACGTGGGATTTAGTGGAAGATTACTGGGATCAGGGGGACATGGATGAAATATCAATAACGAACGTGATAGGGCAGAGAATAAGCGGGGAGAGCTACTATAAAGTGATTGTTGATTTTGTAGATGCATGGGGATATGAATTAGAATGGGGAATGATACCAGGAAATCATGACGTAGAGCTTGCTTATGAAGTCCAAGCACGCAACCAAGATGCGGGAACAATTGAACACAGGATAATATTTAAAGTAGGAGACAGCATTCAAAAAGGCGTTATCCACGTAATGTACCGCATTCACGATGACGTATTTGGGGAAGGCGGAGGAATAAGCGCACACATGATTTACACCCACACCTATGGCAATACTCAATTGGCAAGTACAGTTAGTGAAATTTCGGGAACTGTTGTCGGAATGCTATTTGAGAATCCAGTAACGGGGTATATAGTCTCTGGTACAGTAAAATATGCTGTCTACAACCTTATAGAAGAAGACGGAAAATGGACAAGTGATTCTGTAGATAAATATGTCCAACTTCCGAGAGATTGACAAAGGTGTTAGAAATGCAGATACCTAAACTAACTCCTGAAGAGAAGGAGAGGTTCGTGGGGAATCTTCCCATTTTCTTTTTTTACTATTTAATGCTCTTTGCGTTTTTCTGGTATGGCCTTTCTCACAAGACCCCTGAGGAGATCAGGAGATGGGGACTTCCTAGGCCAACACCCATGCCGATAGCTACGGTGATAGCACTCTTGATAGTCTTTTACTTGCGATGCAGAGATAATCCTAAAAAATGCATCACGGCAAAATCAGGATTCTTTGCAATTTTTGGACTTTATACTATGTACTTAGTTACAGCATATGTTGGAAGTGTTCTTTTGCTGTTTATCCTAACATTACTGCTCATTTATGTCAATACACTCATAAAAACAAAAGAGGATTTTAAAAGGAGAAAGGAGAAAAAGGTTTAGGTAGAATAAATGTAACATCTTGGAGATTAGGGGGCATCTATGATGTGGAGGGAGATGTTTGGATTGATATTGGGACTGCTAATTTTAACATGCTTTTTTCATGAGTATAATAGTCCTGCAAGTATTATTGAAAGAGATTCTCAGTTTTACAACCTCATTGGCAGATATCCTCACAACCAAACTTGGATTTTTGATGGGGGAAGTA
>JAMOPD010000014.1 GCA_027064745.1 Thermococcaceae archaeon | reverse complement strand
ATAACCTTTCCATCTTCTCTCTCAATAATCCTGCACGCATCCTCTTCAAGACAGATTGTGGGGATACCGACGCTTCCCCAAGGAGTGTCAACTTTGCCATTCATTGCTATTATCGCTGTTCTTTGAAAACCCGAAACATTTGAACCATCTATGACAATTTTTCTCATGAAATGAACCTCATCAACAGGAGTTGCATTCAAAAGATAGGCTATCTGGAGGGAGACTCTCAATGCTTCTTCATCTGGAGAGTGCGGAGGCTCCTCATCAATATAAACCAAATCACTGAATTTGTAATTTCCTTCATAAACAAATGTTCTTCCTTTTTTGAATTCCTCGAGTGCTGCGGGATCAATCTCCCCAAGCTCACTCATTGTTGGCCTCAGTCGTCTCTGGAATGTGAAACCAACTTTATCATAAAGCTCACTTGGAGCAGGTGAGAATAACTTTTTAGTATCAAGTTGCCTGTGAATTTCTAATCCAACTTTAAGCCCCAGCTCTTTGTAGTTAAATTCCATTTTAATCACCTCAGATAAGTATCAAACCTTGTATAGGGGGTTATTTCTCCAGCATAATTCCTAAGCATCATTTTCCTAACCTCATCAATATTTTGAGTATGACCTAGAACCCATATAAGCTTCACATAAGCTGTTTCTGGAAGCATGTCTTCGCATGGAATTACACCAGCTTTCAGGAGTCTTCTACCTGTTGAATAAACATTAAGATTTACCCTTCCGTAAAGACATTGACTTGTCATGCACACTGCAATTCCTTCTTGAGTCGCTCTTTCTATAGTGTCTATCAGGTACGTTGGGATATGACCAAGGCCAGTGCCCTCAAGTATGATCCCCTTATATCCTTTATCAATAAAGAACTCAAGTATCTCTTTCTGCATTCCTGGGAATGATTTTACAAGAGCAACCTTTTCTTCCATTTTACCATCAACAAAGACCTCTCCCTCTCCTCTCTTCCTATAATCTTCTCTAAGAAACTCAATTTTGTCTTTGGGCCAAATTCTGGCTATTGGAATGTCGTTTATACTTCTGAAGGCATCTCTCCGTGATGTGTGCATTTTTCTAACCTTTGTTCCTCTATGTGCAAGACAGTAAGTGTCTCCAGTTTCTCCATGCATTACCACAGCAACTTCACCAAAATTAGCCGTTGCCATCTTGATTGAGCAGATTAAGTTCATGGCAGCGTCACTTGAGGGTCTGTCGCTACTCCTCTGGGCACCGACAAGAATCACTGGCTTCTGAAGGTTCCTAAGTATAAAACTCAGAGCTGCTGCAGTATATGCCATAGTATCAGTTCCATGAGCTATTACAACTCCATCTTCTCCTGAATTCAAAGCTGCTGCAACCTCATGTGCTATTCTTTTCCAATATTCCGGACGCATATCCTCACTGAGTATATTCATTATGAGCTTTGGGGTTACATTAGCAATTTCAAATATCTCAGGCACAGCCATAGCCAACTCTTCAGCAGTAAAAGCTGGATGTACAGCCCCAGTCTTATAATCTACTCTTGAAGCAATTGTACCTCCAGTTCCAAGAATAGTTACATTTGGAAGTTGCGGATTCTTTGGTAAAACTGTCTTAAATTGTTTCTCCTTTTTGACTTTAGCTTTTTCTATTATCTCTATTCTTATGACACTGTCAATTAAAATACCGATATTATAACCATTGTCAAGCTTTAGAGTAATTGTTTCACCGCTTGAGAGTTCATAGGGTGGCATTACAATCCCTTCATAAGTTACAACATTCCCATTTTCCCTTTCAACGACTCTAATAGTATCACCTGGTTGAATTCCTTTCTCATGCATAAAGATTTCGACTTTTTTCATATTATCACCTCTGACTTATCTTAAATCTAGGCTCCTCAATCCAGTTTGATTTACATCGAGGACATTTAGAGGGAAGACGAATATCAGGACTAAACACAAAACCACACTTTCTGCACACTGCAGGCTGAACTAGGAGGACTTTGCCTTCTCTCTTTAAGGTCTTCGCTATTGCCTTCAAATCCTCGATGATGACTTTTTTACTACCCTTGCCTCTCATTTCAAGTATCACAGCTAACTCAGATACGCTGTAGTCCCGTTCTTCCAAAAGATTTATTATCCTCTGTCTTCGAGTCATCATCTGCATTTAGTTAAACCAGTAGAATATAAATCTTAAGGTTGTATAAGTGCCAAAATTTAAAGAGATCCAAACAGCACGGTGATAATCATGATAATCGAAAAAGCTGAGAGAGTTCTTGAGGAATATAACCTCTGTAATCACTGCTTAGGTAGATTATTTGCTAAAGCTGGAAAAGGAAAAAACGTGGAAAGAGGAGCCTCAATCAGACTTGTACTGAATATGGAGCGAGAAATTAAGGGTATAAAACCCCTAAAAGAACCTGAAGAATGTGTACTATGTTCCAATGTTTTTGATCAAATTGACGAAGTACTCAAACTTGTAAAGAGAAAAGCTGAAAGCATAGAGTTTGGAAGCTTTTTGATAGGATCAAGATTTCCTGAGGAGATTCTTAAAAAAGAGAAAGAAATAGTAGAAAAATTCGAAATAAATTATTGGGAGCCTATAAATAGAGAATTTAACAGGGAACTCGGGAAAAAACTTGAGCAGATTCTAAAAAAGCCAGTGAATAAACACACTCCGGATGTTGTTTTTATAGTTAATCCCTATGAACTACATGTTGAAGTACAAATTAAACCTATTTTTGTGTATGGACGGTATAAAAAGCTTGTTAGAGATATTCCCCAAACACCATTTAAAGGATACAAAGAGAGTGTAGCTTCTGTAATATGCAGACCATTCTCCAGAGAAACCAATGGTAAATGTATTTTTCACGGTGCCGGAAGAGAAGATATAGACGTCAGGATGTTAGGTAATGGTAGGCCCTTCATTTTAGAAATAAAAAATCCCAAGCGAAGAGTGATAGATTTGGACGAGATAGCAGAGGAAATCAATGCAAGTGAAAAAGTTGAAGTTTTAAGCTTGAGGTTTTCTACACGAGAAGAAATGAAAAAGATCTTGACTCATAATTCCAGAAAAGTGTATGAAGCTCTTATCTACGTTGAAGACGGTGTTAATGAGGAGGATGTAAAAAAAGTTGAAAAAGCCCTTTCCAATGTTTTGATTCAGCAGAAAACTCCAAAGAGAGTTCTCCGGAGGAGAGCAGATATCATCAGGAAGAGAAAAGTCTACTGGGCAAAAGGAAAGCTTGTTAATGAAAAGCATTTTAAGCTCAGACTCTTTGTAGATGGAGGGTTATATATAAAGGAGCTGATTTCAGGCGATGAGGGAAGAACAGTACCATCAGTAAGCTCAATTCTCAAAAAAAGAGCCTTATGTAAATTGCTTGATGTTCTTGAATATGTTGATAACAACAGCTCTATCAAGATAACCTAAAATAATATACTAAATCGGCTTAGCTCGGTACCCCCCATGTTATCTTTCGTTTGGATTTTGTTTTAGGGTTTGGCAGACCTAATCTGGTGTCCTCCTCTCCACTGCAGGAGGACCCCCTCAAGTAGATACCCCCTAAATGACCTCACTGATTCACTATACCCTACCCGACAATACCATCAAAGTGAAAGATTTATAAACGGTTTCGTCAATGAGCTTAATGAATCGGGAAACACCCGTATAACTTGCTAAGTTGAAAAACTCTGAACCTGAATTTGCTGTATCGTTTAAGTGAGGTTTGTGAGGTGATTCAAATGGTTCAAAAGGCACATAGCTTTAGAAGGAAGACAAGAGGTAAGCTTAGTAAATCACCAAGGAGAAGGGGCCTGCCTCCACTTACAAGATTCCTTCAGGAATTTGAAACCGGTCAGAAGGTCCATATTGTAATCGAGCCAAGCTATCACAGAGGAATGCCTGATCCCAGATTTCATGGGAGAACCGGAACCATCATTGGAAAACGGGGAGATGCGTATATAGTGGAAGTTTTAGATGGGAGTAAAGTCAAGAAGTTCTTTATACACCCTGTTCATTTAAGACCTCAGAAGTGAGGAATATGATAGGAAGAAAGAAGATAGAAGAGCATTACATTACAGTCCCAGAAACAAAAGAGCTCCTCCATAAGAGAAAAGAAGACAATAAAGATGAAGAAATGTTTTATGAGGCTAGAGTTAGCTTAGAATATACAGAAAGATTCACCAAAGTTACCCCAGAACAGGCAAAAGAGCTGAAGAAAAAGCTGATGGAGTTATTTGAATGGCTTGACGAGAGGTTAGCGGCTAAATTGATTGACCTTATGCCGAAGGATTACTTTGATATCCGTGTTATCTTCGCCAAAGAAGAGCATCTACCAACCAAAGAAGAAGCTGAACAAATTATCCAGCTACTTAACGAATATAGGACTTGATTTTTATTTTTATCTCTACTCTTCTCACTTTTCACTTTTCTAAGATATATTGCATCCATTTGTTGAGTCAGGCTAAACAATATCCCAATAGCTTGGGCCATGGCAATCTGCTTGGCTGTATGAGCCTTGTTGCGGCTTGAATGACCTTCGGGGTTACACTTCACATGCCAAGGACTGCCAAACTCCCTCAAAAATAATAGCCGAAACTATAAAAATTAGGGAAAACAAAAAACAACATATCACCAACTAAAAAACAGCCCAAGAGACAAAAGTATAAAAAGAGTTACTGGATATATTTTCTGGGGGAGAGAGCATGGATTACTATAGGAGACACAGTTATAGGGAAAGTTTAGATAAAAAAAGAAGAAAGAATGTTGAATATGAGGAGT
>JAMOPD010000013.1 GCA_027064745.1 Thermococcaceae archaeon | reverse complement strand
AGATAACGTGTATCGAACCCATAAACGTTTCCAATGGAAGCCGAAAAACCAAAGATATGAAGATAATTTCATACAGAATGTTCCACAGGAAGCACCATCCAAAAGCCAGCTTCGGGTGGATTTCCAGCCAATCCACTGAACACTTGAGTTTGGTTTCTAGTGGAACCATCCAACCACCCTAGAATTTCCATTGAAAGATGAATGAACATTTATGTACACAATATCTGGCGCATCGAGACACATATTTGGTTAGTTTTGATAAATGATTATATTTTACTAATGCTTTATTTTTAATAAAATTGTGACCTGGGGGAGTTTCATTTCCACTGGAACTCTGATCTGAGAATTCCTGAGTTTTGATTTTGATGTAATGAGAATAGAATCTCCCGTTATTTTTACGACTTATACTATATAAACTTTATCATGAACAATATTCATAAAAATTTCAAAACTTTAAAAGGTTACAGAACAGACATTCAGAGAGAAAGGGCTAATAATTTCAACTCCAGAAGGGCTCTAGAAGCAGTCTAGAGAGCGCTCTCGGAAGGGTTTAAAGGCCAAAATTTTCGTAGACTATCAGAAATATCTCCAGTGGAAACAAAACTCTGGGGGTCTCGTTTAGATGTTCATCGAAATAGAGTTTCATTTCCACTGGAACATCTGTGTAATTATGTACCAAATTATTCATTAGATTTTCCGTATAAGTTTTTAACTTTCCCGTCTAAAACCTTTCATGCTTCCGAGCACTATAGTATTCAGGCTTTTGAAGGTAAAACTCAAAGTGAGCAGGAACCGGTTTTTCCTCATAGCCGGAGCGGTTACGGGGCTTGCGCTTTTGTTTGCCGCGCTCTTCTGGTACTTCGAAAAAGTGGACTTCTACACCGCTTTCTACTGGGCGGTTATCACGATGGCGACGATCGGCTACGGGGACGTGACACCGCACACTTCCGCTGGAAGGGCCGTGGCAATGGTGGCGGCCGTTGCGGGGATTTCAACTTTCACGGCCCTTGTTTCGATCATAGCCGAGTCGTTCATTTCATCGACGCTTAGGAGGATGTTGGGGATGCAGAAGGTTAAGTACTCTGCTCATTATGTTGTTATCGGACAGGGAAGCAGCATACCGAGCTTTGTGCGAGAGCTCCTCAGCGCCATAGTCTCCGGGGAGGCCGAGATGCGGCCGATTGTTGTGGTGTTTCCCAGCGAGGAGGAGCGCAGGCGGGTAGAGCTTCCAGATGAAGTTGAAGTCCTCATAGGTGACCCCACGAACCCGGAGACCCTCGAGCGGGCCCACGTTAGAGAGGCCTCATACGTTGTTCTGGCCCTTGAGGACGATTCAAAGGCGGTCTTCACAACGCTCATGGTCAAGAAGGCCTCGAAGGCCAAGGTTCTCGTGGAGGTTCTGAGCGAGGAGAGTTCCGGGCTTCTGAAACAGGCTGGGGCCGACAGGGTGATCGTCAGCAGGAGCTTGGCCGGCAGGCTTCTGGCGAGCTCCATCTTTGAGCCCGAGGTCGTTGACGTCATCGACGACCTGACGACCGCCCTAGGTGGCTACGACATCACGGTCATAACGCGGGAGGACCTCTGGGGCATGACCTATGTGGAGGCGCTCAGGAAGCTGCACGAGGAGAAGGGGTACTTCCTCCTCGGGTACTATAAGGAGGGCCCCGTTCTGAGCCCATCTCTTGACGAGAGGATCCCTGAGGGCGCCAAGCTCGTCATCGTGAGGCCCAGCAAACGGTCCGTGGGTTAGCTGGGTAAAGTATTTAACGGTTGGGATTTTACCAACTCAGAAGGTATTGATGGTGGGTGAGACGCATGCCTAAGAAAAAGAAGGCTGAGGATGAAATAAAGGAGCTCGACGAGTTTGAAGAGCTCGATATCATCGAGGAATCGGCATCAAGCTCAACCAAGAAGAAAAAGGAGAAGGAGATCAAAACACTCGAAGATCTCCCGGGCGTTGGGCCCGCTACTGCTGAAAAGCTCAGGGAGGCCGGATACGACAGCATCGAGGCCATAGCAGTGGCGTCTCCAATGGAACTGAAGGAGATAGCCGGCATCAGCGAGGGGGCGGCGCTCAAGATAATCCAGGCCGCGAGGGAAGCTGCCAACATCGGAACCTTCATGCGCGCCGACGAGTACATGCAGCGCAGAAGCACGGTGGGTAAGATTTCCACTGGAAGCAAGAGCCTCGACAAGCTCATCGGTGGGGGTGTTGAAACCCAGGCCATAACCGAGGTCTTCGGCGAATTCGGAAGCGGGAAGACCCAGCTGGCCCACACTCTCGCAGTTATGGTTCAACTGCCGCCGGAAGAGGGCGGCCTCGGGGGCTCGGTCATCTGGATAGACACCGAGAACACCTTCAGGCCGGAGCGCATAAGGCAGATAGCTGAAGCGAGGGGCCTGGATCCGGAGGAGGTCCTCAAGAACATCTACGTGGCGAGGGCCTTCAACAGCAACCACCAGATGCTTCTGATCGAGAAGGCCGAGGAGATAATCAAGGAAAAGGCCGAGAGCGACAGGCCCGTGAAGCTCCTCGTCGTGGATTCCCTCATGGCACACTTCAGGAGCGAGTACGTCGGCAGGGGAACCTTAGCGGAGAGGCAGCAGAAGCTGGCGAAGCACCTCGCGGACCTGCACAGGATAGCGGACCTCTACGACATAGCCGTCTTCGTGACGAACCAGGTGCAGGCGAAGCCGGACGCGTTCTTCGGCGATCCGACGAGGCCGGTGGGCGGCCACATCCTGGCCCACAGCGCGACGCTCAGGATTTACCTCCGCAAGGGCAAGGCCGGCAAGAGGGTTGCCAGGCTCATAGACAGCCCGCACCTGCCAGAGGGGGAGGCCATATTCCGCATAACGGAGAAGGGCGTTGAGGATTAAGGTTTTTTCATTACACCTCCTTTTATCAACGTGTTCTTGCGTGTAAGCCTGATCAGAATGGACTTCCGTATTCTTTTGTGCGCTCTTTTACTCTTGCTTCTTTTGACTCTTTCTTTTCATTTTAATGCTGTTAGAAAATAAAAATTTTTTTAAAAATAAAAGTTTTGTTTAATATAACTTGTAAAAGGAAAAGTTTATATGCAATAATTGCTTACTTTTCCTGACCAACTGGTCAGGTGATATCTATGAATTGGAAAAAGGCAACATTTGGTGTGTTTTTGGTCTTCGTGGTGTTGAGCCTGCAGTTGATTGCGGCTCCGCAAGCAATGGCAATGAACGCCAACAACGCCAGCATAACGTTTAGGAGAGCTGTCGTTGCCAAGTACGATGACAGTGGCAAGCTTGAGATGAACGTTACTCAGATTGACAAAGTCGTAAACTTTACGAACCTAAGTAAGGGTTGTCCGCTTCATCACGCCAATGTAACGCCGAAAGTGAACGTTTCAGTGGTTACGCTTTACAACATGACTAAAAAGCATGAGCAGTTATTGTTCTTCAAGCTAAACTTTTACAACAGCACGTTTAACTATACCATGTACGCTCTGGTCTATAAGGCTGCGAGAAGTCAGTACAACTTTTCACTGATAACAAAGATATTTACCGACCCGAAGACTGGCGAGTACAAAGCTTTTGTTACCGGAATGAACATTGCCCCGGATAACTCGAAGAGATCTCTCCCCGTTGGTGATATAGTACTCACAGCTGACAACCTGACTCTTTCCCAGTATTACTGGACTTTGAACAAGGTGCTTATGAAACTCAGGCGTGGTGACGAGACTAACTGGATTTGGGGCAGGAGTGCTTACGAACTCAGGCACCTCTCTCACATCGTGAAACTCAGACTGCCACAATATGATCAACAAAAAGGGCTTGGAATAACAGTAGTTACGGATGGATTTTGGTCTTGTATCTTGGGATGCGTGTTGGAAAAAGCAGCTGACGATCCTGATCTAATGAAAACTTGTTATTACCTTTGCTGGATAGCGGCTGTGGATCCATCTAAAGTAACTGTGGTTACATGTGCAATGTGTCTTGGGGTAGCTTGGGGGCCTTGTGTGGGCGAATGTCTATGGGAAAAGTTCTTTGGGTAGCCAAATCTTTATCTTTTTAGGTTATATGTGTAGTGAGGTGATGGTATGGACAAAATCCTTAATGAGGAGCTCTGGCGCACTGTTCCAATATTTTTCCTTGCTTTCATGACCTATGCTTTCATCTGGGGAGCGAGCGGAGAGAAACTCCCTGCAGTTTTGGCCCCGATAGTCTCGCTGCTCTTGAGTATCGGAACGCTTCCTATTAGGGTGTGGTACAGGAGGCGAAAGTATGAAGCTTAAGCTTGGAATCCTTGGGCTCCTCTTATTCGGTGTTATAACCGTCCTCTGGAAGCACTTCAACAACCCACCGACGCCAGGGAAGACTCTGCTGTTCCTCCTCGTGATGCTGGTTCCAATTACACTCCTTCCCTACTTGTTCGTCGATAAATTCAGTGAGGCGAGGGAACCCAAGAATTCTATAATGGTTTTAGCCCTAATCCTTTTCCTCGGACTGCTCAGCGCGGCCTACGATGGAAACCTAAACCTCACCTTCTTCGTCCAATGGGTGCTCCTTCTCGGCATCCTCCTGGTACTGGCGATGAGAAAATAGCCGGCAAAACGAGAAGCTGCTTAGCCTCTTCCTTAAAATTTTTGTTTGAGAATGCAAGTCGCTTCGCCAGTTTAAACCTTATAAACCTCTCTAATAGAATTCGTGCTATGTCAAAGGTAAAATCCATACTCAATCCCTCTCGTGAGGAACTGGTTGAGCTTCTGGATGAGGGGCTTATCACACGCTCTCTAATC
>JAMOPD010000012.1 GCA_027064745.1 Thermococcaceae archaeon | reverse complement strand
TCAGTCCAACTCATTAGCTCTGGGTATGAAGGTAGCTTTCCACGTTCCATTCTGGGCTACAGGTATTGCCTTTGCAATCCTAACGTTCATAGTTACCATCGGAGGAATTAAGAGAATCGGTGAATTCACAGAGTACCTCGTCCCGTTCATGGCAATAATCTACTTTATCTTCGCAATTGGTGTATGGATCAAGTTCGCAGGAAAGCTGCCGAGCGCAATAGCACTGGTATTCAAGGATGCCTTCACAGGACAGGCCGTTGCTGGTGGTGCTGTAGGAACAGTAATAAGATGGGGAGTGGCAAGAGGTCTGTTCTCCAATGAGGCTGGTTTAGGAACAGCAAGTATGGCACACTCTGCCGCAAAAACCGACAACCCATCAAGACAGGCTCACGTTGCAATGCTTGGCCCACTCATTGATACACTCATAATTTGTACTCTAACAGGAATTTCAATTGTTGCCACAGGTGCATGGCAGACGGGCAAAACGAGCACAGCTTTAACACAGGAGGCATTTGCAAGGGCATTTGGGCATGTCGGTGAGGTCATGGTCGTTATAGGCGTTATACTGTTCGCATACTCCACTGTCCTCGCATGGAACTACTACGGAAGACAGAACATAATGTATCTAACAAAGTGGATCACAGGAGACCCAGAAAAATTCGCCAACCTCTATCCAAAATTACACCTAGCGTATAACATACTCTGGGTGATATTCATATACATCGGTGCAACAACGGTTCTTGAAAATGTCTGGACATTCTCAGACATGATGAACGGTCTGATGGCAATACCCAACCTGCTTGGATTGGTTGTGCTATACACAGTTATCAAGAAATACACTGACGAGTTCATAAAAGCCAACCCATGAAAACTCTTTCTTTTCTTTCTCCGTTCTGGTATTGTCTGGAGGTGATCTGATGGCTTCTAAATCTAAATATCCAAAATTAGTTACAACTCCTCCAGGGCCAAAGGCCCGGGAGCTTATTGAGCGTGAAAAAAAAGTCGTTTCTCAGGGTCTCGGTGTCAAGCTTTTCCCAGTCGTTCCTGAGAGGGGTTATGGAGCTCTAATAGAGGACGTTGACGGTAACGTCTTCATAGACTTTTTAGCCGGAGCTGCTGCAGCATCAACAGGCTACGCCCATCCCAAGCTTGTAAAAGAAGTTCAGGAACAGGTTGCAAAGATTCAGCATTCGATGATAGGTTACACCTACAGCAAAAGGGCTATAGAAGTCGCTGAGATTCTGGTTGAAAAGGCCCCCATAACGGATGCAAAGGTTCTCTTTGGTCTAAGCGGGAGCGACGCAATGGATCTAACCATGAAAGTTTCGAGGTTTGCAACTAGGAAGCCCTGGTTCATAGCCTTCATAGGAGCGTATCACGGGCAGACCTATGGAGCGACTTCAATAGCAGCCTTCCAGAGTTCCCAGAAGAGAGGATTCTCCCCGTTAGTTCCCAATGTTGTCTGGATTCCCTATCCAAACCCCTACAGGAATATCTGGGGAATCAACGGCTATGATGAACCCGATGAGCTGATAAACCGCTTCCTTGACTACCTTGAAAGTTATGTCTTAGCTCATGTGGTTCCACCGGATGAGGTTTCCGTTTTAATTGCAGAGCCCATCCAGGGAGATGGAGGAATAATAGTTCCGCCCAAGAACTTTTTCGTTGAGCTGAAAAAAGTTTTAGATGAGCATGGCATCCTGCTGGCAATGGATGAGGTTCAAACAGGTATAGGAAGGACGGGAAAATGGTTCGCCAGCGAATGGTTCAAAGTTGAGCCGGACTTTTTGGCCTTTGGAAAAGGTGTGGCGAGCGGCATGGGACTAAGCGGAGTTATAGGAAAGGCTGAACTAATGGAAATGACAAGCGGATCAGCATTATTGACTCCAGCAGCAAATCCAGTTATTTCAGCAGCAGCTTATGCAACGCTGAAGATAATCGAAGAGGAAAACATCCTCGAAAACGTTCAGAAGGTAGGGGCTTTCATAATGAAGCGCCTGAAGGAGATGCAAGAGGAGTATGAGGTAATCGGGGATGTTAGAGGCAAAGGTCTCATGATAGGCGCCGAGATAATAAAGCCCAATGGAAAGCCTGATCCGGAGCTCACCGGAAAAATCTGCTGGAGAGCATTTGAACTTGGCCTCATCCTGCCAAGCTATGGAATGTTTGGAAATGTCATTAGAATTACCCCACCTCTCGTGATTACACAGGAACTGGCTGAAAAGGGCCTTGAGATTATGGAACAGGCTTTAAAAGATGCTTTGGCTGGAAAAGTTACACACAGAACGGTTACGTGGCACTGATGAACCTTTTTTCATGATTTATTTTTTAAATCCCTGTTTCAATTTTTCTCCTTAAGGAATTTCTGGAAGAATGGCGTAAAAGATGTCCTTTCATCAGAGCGATAGAGAAGTGGCGCTTTGAGAGGAAAAAGAATAAATTCGAGGTGAAGAAAAGACAGCGTCCTTAAGACTATCACAGCATCCTCCTAACTTCCCCAACCACCTTCTCAACCTCAACTGCCCTCTGCTCTCCGGTTTTCATGTCTCTTACCGTGACTTTCCCTTCAGCGAGGTCTTTCCTTCCTATAATGACAACCACCGGCACTTCAAGCCTGTTTGCGTGATCCAGAGCTTTTCTAAGCTTTCTTCCCTGAAGATCATATTCGGCTTTTATTCCGGATTTTCTGAGTACCTGAGTTATTTCAGTAGCCTTCAACCGGATTTCGAGATCTCTCCCAATATACACAACAAAAACATCCGGTCTAAGCGCAACTTCTGGGAGAAGCCCCTTGCTCTCCAGTATCGGAATCAGCCTCTCGATTCCAATTGCAAAACCTGTCGCTGGTGTTGGCTTGCCACCGAAGACCTCTACTAAGTTGTCATACCTACCGCCCCCTCCTATAGAGCCTATGCCGAGATCGTTAGGTGCTATGGCCTCAAAAACTATGCTCGTGTAGTAATCAAAGCCCCTCGCAATTCCAAAGTCAATCAAAGCGTAATTATAAGCGCCATAGGCTTTGAGCAGTTCAAATAATTCTTCAATCTTTTTTAGCTCTTTTTTTGCCACTTCACTTGTAAACAGCTCATAAGCCTTTGGCAAAACCTCATCTGGTTTTCCTTTGAGCTCAATAAGGGAGAGAACCTTACCCACAGCGCCATCGTTCAATCCAAAGTCCCTAAGCGAGGCAATGAAATCCTCCCTGCTCATCTTGTCCTTCTTATCTATCAGACGCATCAGACCGATGTCATCATCAACACCAAGCATTTTGGCAAACTCATCGAGGAGAAGCCTGTCCCCAATGTTGACGGTGAATTCCCTGAGTCCTGTTGCAAGGTAGCTTTCAACCATGAGTGCTATAACCTCAGCATCCGCTTCAACATTTGCCGAGCCTATAAGCTCAACTCCTGCTTGCCAGAACTCTCTGAGGCGGCCGCTCTGAGGCTCCTCATAACGGAACATGTTTGCCATGTAGTACCACTTCACAGGTTTTGGAGCATTCTGGAACTGGTTGACAAAGAGGCGGGCAACGCTTGAGGTAAGATCGGGCCTGAGGGAAACTTCTCTGCCACCTTTATCCCTGAAAGCATAGAGCTGATTGACAACCTCCTCACCACTCCTGAGCTGGAACAGCCGGGTGTATTCAAATGTGGGAGTGAGAATCTCATTAAAACCGTACAGCTCGAAGACTTCCCTGATCCTCTCAAAGACATATCTACGCTTTGCCATCTGTTCCGGAAGCAGATCCCTTGTCCCTTTAACTCTCTCAATCTTCACCATCCTCTCCACCTAAGTCTAAAAGAGGGAGGAGGTTTATAGGTTTTCCGTTAATAATCATTGAATCATTGAGAGGTATATCCCAACAACTCCCTGAACCATCATCTGAGCGCCTATGGCCATCGTGAAAAGACCTATTATCCTGATGAAAACTCCGAGCGTTGTCTTTCTGACATTCTTGAGAGCATACAGTGTTACAATCATCACCATGGCAGTCAGGAGAATTGCGATGAAGATTGCGGCTGTGGAAACAGTTATTCCATACTCAGCTGTCAGTGTTATCGCGGTCGTTATAGCAGCGGGCCCCGCTATCAGAGGTGTGGCAACAGGAACAGCTGCTAAGGCAAGTATGTTCTTCTCCTTTTTTAGCGTCACCATCCCGCCGCTTTCCAGAGCTTCGAGACCTATCTTGAAAAGCACGAAACCACCGGCAACGCGAAGGGCGTTTAGGTCTATGTGAAAAATCTCCTGCAGTATAATCTTACCGGTGAGGGCGAAGAGAACGAGGAGAATGAAGCCTATCATGTTTGCCCTGACTATGAGGGCCCTTATGTCCTCTATGTGAAAGTCCTCCCTGAGAAGGCTAACCAGGAGTATCTTGTCGCTCGGGTCAATCATGATGAGCATTAACAGGGCTGAGCTGAGTATCGAAAGCCACTCACTCATGTTTGCCACTGCGTTGAGGGTTTTATAAAGCTATGCCATAAAGTGTGCATCTCATCTGGTGTAGAGCCACTTGAGAAGTGGCGGCGTTATCACGGTCGTGACGAACACCATGAGAATCGCAACGGTCAGGGCGTCGGGGCCTATTATTCCGCTCTCCATAGCAACCGCTAGCATCGCCAGCTCAACACCCATCCTCGGAATCATCCCGACGCCTATCCTGAGGGAGGAGCCCCAGTCGAAGCCAGCCAGCCTGGCGCCGAGACCGCAGCCGACTACCTTGCTGAGAACTGCCGCGAGGGTGTAGAGAACCGCGAAGAGGCCCGCGTGGAGGATGTAGTCCAGCTCTATCCTCATA
>JAMOPD010000011.1 GCA_027064745.1 Thermococcaceae archaeon | reverse complement strand
ATAGTGAGCCTCCCCCAGGGAGTCTTCGCCAACATCTCACCCAAGGGTGGAACCGGGCCGAAGGCGAGCCTGCTCTTCTTCGAGCGCGGGAAGCCGACGAAGGAAATCTGGTATTACGAACATAAACATCCGTTAGGATACGTGAAAACTAGGTATGGGCGTATTGTAGAAAAAACCTACAGCAGAAGTGACCCTATACGTGATGAACATCTGCAAGATGCCCTCGAAAAGTTCGAGGCCTGGAAGAAGTACCTCGAAACCGGCGACGAGGAGTGGAAGAAGAAAGCCATCTCGGAGAACTCGTGGGTCGTGAGCATCGAGGAGATTAAGGAGAACGACTACGACCTGAGCGCGAGAAACCCGAACAGGAAGCTAACGGTGGAGTATCCCGCTCCCGAAGAGATTATCGCGAGCCTTGAGGAGAAGGAGAGGAAGATAGCGGAACTGTTAGGCGAGATTAAATCCATCCTCGGTGAGAAGCCATGAGGGAGAGACCGCTTACCGAGTTCCTCAGCTCCGAAAAAACTACCGAGAGGAAGGAGAATCCAGCGAAGAGGAAGGAAGTTAAAGGCCCCTGGGAGCTACCCGAAGGGTGGAGGTGGGTGAGGCTTGGGGAGGTTGCAAAACTTACGAGTGGTGGACTCCTAGCAGGAAAATAAGAGAATACTGGGAAAACGGAACAATACCATGGGTTAAGTCAGGTGAATTAGAAGATAATGTGATTTACACAACAGAAGAAAAAATCACAGAACGGGGGCTAAAAGAATCCAGTGCAAAGGTGTTTCCTAAAGGAACTTTGTTGGTGGCACTATATGGGGCTACAGTTGGTAAAACAGCAATATTAGGAATTGAAGCAACGACTAATCAGGCTGTATGTGCTGTTCTTCCACCTAGTGAGAGAGAAGCTGAGTGGGATGCAAAATACCTTCAGTATTATTTTATTGCAGTTAGACCAATGCTAATCTCAAAAAGTGGAGGTGGGGCTCAGCCTAATATTTACCTTCACACTCTTAGACGTTTAGAAGTCCCTCTCCCACCCCTCTCCGAACAAAAGCGCATCGTTGCGAAGCTCGACGAGCTTAACAAACACATAGAGGAGGCAAAGCGCCTCGCAAGGGAAGCAAGGGAGGAAGCGGAAAGGCTGATGGCCTCGGCACTCCACGAGGTCTTCTCAAAGGCGGAGGAGAAGGGGTGGGAGTGGACGACTATTGGGAAAGTTTCCAAAGAAATGAAGCCAGGGTTTGCACGAAACAAAAAACACATCAGTGAAGATGGAGTTCCCCATTTGCGTCCCAACAACATAGACGTCGGTTATTTAAATCTCAAAAAGGTTGTAAAGGTCAAACTTGACGAGAAAATCAACATCCAAGAGTATTATTTGAAAAAAGGGGACGTGCTCTTCAATAATACCAACAGCTTTGAGCTCGTTGGTAGGGCAGCTTTAGTAACCGAGGACCTAAAGTGGGGATACAGCAATCACATAACAAGGATTAGAGTTAAACGGGAAGTTATACTATCAGAATGGCTCACCTTAGCGATTAATTACTTATGGATGCAGGGATATTTCCAAGAAGTATGCACAAGATGGGTAGGTCAAGCGGGGGTTAACATGAATACTCTCGCAAAAACTCGCATTCCCCTCCCTCCCCTCGAAGAACAAAAGCGCATCGTCGCCTACCTCGACTCGATACACGAGCGCGCCCAAAGGCTGGTAAAGCTCTACGAGGAGAGGGAGAAGGAGCTTGAAAAGCTCTTCCCCGCGATACTCGACAGGGCGTTTAGGGGTGAGTTATGAGCTGGATAGATAAAAAGGCAATTTTAATTGCAGTGGTGATGTTTATAGTTTCGCTAAGCTATAACGCATTAACTTTTCTTTTTGGAGAGGTTTTCAGAGATTATCTTAAAGTAAATCTTAATGACAAAGCAATTATGTTCGTTGCAATGAGTTTTTTAGCAATTATTGCGATCGGTGGGTATGCGCTAGTAGAAAAGGTTCAATCTAAAGGAAGAATCACACCCCAAGAATGGAGCAAAGAAAAAGAGGAGTTCTACAAAAAACAAATCGAACGACTGGAACAAGATAAAAAGACTCTTCAGAAAAGAGCTGACCACTTAGAAACCATAAATAAACAACTGAAAGAGCTCCAAACTCTATTTTATATCCTCGTACGCCATGGAAAAGTTTCTGTCAGTGACATAACGAGAAAATGGGAAGAAAAATATGGTAAAGATTTCGCTTTCGTGGTTTACGAGAAAGGTAGAGGTTTTAATTTGAAGAAAAATGACAGTAGCAAAAAGAAGTACCTTCTTGAGAAATTGCCCAAACGCTATAACCTTGAACTAAGTGACGAAGATAGACATGTCATCTGGAAGCTCCTTCAAAATGTTCTTTTAGAGAAGTCCCCATTCTCAGAATTTTTAAATTTAGAATATGGCAACTTCTCAGCCCCTCTATTCAAAAGTAACCCGCCAGAGCCGTTTCATTTGATAGTTTTTCCCAAAGAACTCCGAATTTCTCCTAAAGACTTAGCCAGAGTTCTCCAAGAGGAATACCTTAGATACGCCAACAATCTCAAGGAGACACTAAAGATCAAACTTAATGAGCTCATTCGGAACCTGCCAGAGAATTCAAAGAGGTATGCACTCAAGCTGATAATAGATGATATCGATAACTGGAACCCAGCGGAAGGAGTTTTGGTAATTTCCCCACTTTCAACTACTGAAATACCTCTGGGAAAATTCAGTAAAGATTCTCTAGTTCTTCTTGAGAGATATCATCCCAATAGTCTCGAAATAATAAAGGAGGGACTCACAGAAACAATACTTAGGAACTTAACGCTCTCTGCATTCTTAGAGTATGCAGGGATACATCCCTATAAAATCCAAGAACTTGAAGACCATGAAAAAGAAATCAGAACAAAGCTGGGAATAAAACAATGGGGAGAGCTGTTTAAGGTTGATCAAGATAAGATCAAAGAAGTGTTTTCTCAATACAGCATCACAGAAGAAGAACTCGAACAAATCCTAAACGCGGTTGAGAAAATAACTGAAATAATAGAGCGTCCGGACAGAATTATCAAGGGGAGAGTGTAAATGATAAAACGTAAACCCAATGGAACTGTATCAGACTTTATCTCCACTCTCAAGACCTTTTTAGAACAGGTATTTACTAGAGAATTTTTGGAGCATGAAGTCAAAATCCTTGAGACACATTCAAAAAATAAACAACGTTATTCATTCTTGAAGGAAGTCAACATACACCCAGCTGCCAACTGGTGGAATAATCTAAACAAGATAGTTGACCAGGGCGGCAGGATTAACCCGGCATTTCATTCGCAACTAATATCCTTTATGGAAAGTGGATTGTTTTTTGTCGCTTTGAACACTCTCATCAATAGAGGAGTTGTTTCTACCGACAATGCAAAGATACTATCAAGACTAAAAGACCGAGAAAACTTTCTTCCGTATTTTTATGAGTTGCTTCTCGCAGCAAGCTATGTTCATAGAGGTTATTCTGTGAAGTTTCCAGAGGAAGAAAAATCACAAGAACGAGTCGATTTGTATATTTACAATAATAAGGGAGATAGCGCTTATATTGAGTGCAAAAAACTTAATAGAAAAGCATATTGGGATGACGTAGCATTACACGTTTTTCGATATCTAGAGTCTATTAGACCAAATTCATACATGATTTCAGCGACATTCTCCAGAGCTCCTAAGTCTGCAAGAGAAGCAAGGCAATATGGAATGAGGATAATCTCATCGTTAAAGGGCAATACAGAGACAAACATAGAAACAAAGGAACTTCCGACATTTATCATTGGAGATCCTGTATCCCTATATAGGTTGCCTTCTTCACAAGATGTTGAGTATTACACTTTCCAATTTAGCTTTAATCCAATTGGGATCATTTCAGAGCCAAAGATTCTCGTTTTTAAAAATACAGGACGGCTAAAAGAATTAAAAAATGCTCTCAATGACCGGCTTAAAAAAGCATCTAAGCAACTAAAGAGTGTAGAACGAAATGACGTCCCAAAATTAATAGCGATCGATGTAACATCTTTTGTTACAGAGTTCAAAAACATTTGGTCACCCATTACGGAGGCTAGTACGGAACAACAAATGGAATTCATAAAATCGTACATTAAGAATTGGCTATCCAGAAATCCGCATATTACTGGTGTTGTTGTAACAAGGTCAATATTGCATCTAAATCCCCATAATTACCCCCTAGCAATTGTTGTAAAGCCGGAGTATGTTCTTCAAGAAAATGCATCTTTAACCGAGATCCCCCAATTTGAAGGGTGGAGTATAGTGACGATCACAAAGTAGATTAGTCCTTGTAACAAAAACCATATGAGGTGAGCCCTATGACTTACTGGCTCTGCATTACCAACCGCGAGAACTGGGAGGTTGTAAAAAAGAAGAACGTCTGGGGTGTGCCAAAGAGGCACAGGAACACGATGGCCAAAGTTAAACCCGGCGACAGGCTCGTCTTCTACGTCAAGCAGGAGAGGAAGAACAAAGAGATTCTCGAACCCAAGATCGTTGGCATCTTCGAGGTCGTTAGCGAGCCCTACACGGACTCAACCAGAATCTTCAAGAGCCCGCCGCACCTCAACGAGACTTACCCGCTCAGGATTAAGATTAAGCCGATAAAGCTCGGCGAGCTCGACTTCAAGCCGCTCATTCCAAAGCTGAAGTTCATCACCAACAAGAAGCGCTGGAGCGGCCACCTGATGGGCAAGGCGATGAGAGAAATCCCCGAGGAAGATTACAAGCTCATTGAAAGCCTTCTCTGATTTTTATTTTCGAGTAACAACCCGTAAAAAG
>JAMOPD010000010.1 GCA_027064745.1 Thermococcaceae archaeon | reverse complement strand
TAATAACTTTATAAACCCCTCAACGAACCACCGCACATGAGCCACTACTACTCTGAAGAGCCCAGTAGCCCACTAAAAACAAAGATTATTGAGCTTTGTATCAGAGGGCACTGTTTCAAGTTCATGACTGCCAGCGGTGTCTTTTCATTTGGTAAACTCGATAGAGGAACCGAACTGCTTATCAAGAACATGGTACTCGATGAAGATTGGCGTGTTCTCGATTTGGGCTGTGGTTACGGTGCCATAGGAATTGTCGCCTCGCGATTTGTTGAATATGTTGTGATGACGGATATCAATAGGAGAGCTATCCAAATCGCAAAGAAAAACTTAAAAATCAACGACGTTAAGAACGCAGAGGTGAGATGGGGAAGTCTCTATAATCCTGTAAGTGGAGAAAAGTTCCACAGCATAATCACAAATCCCCCTGTGCATGCAGGCAAAGAAACTCTAAGGGAAATAGTTATAAATGCTCCCCGGCATCTTCACGATGGAGGCTTGCTTCAGCTCGTGATTAAAACGAAGCAGGGCGCAAAATATATTAAGGCCCTGATGGAGGAGAATTTCGCCGAAGTAAGAGAGCTAGCGAAGGGATCTGGTTATAGAATCTATGCCGGGATCGCCTAGCCTGGGATGGCGCGGGCCTTGAGAGCCCGTGTCCGCTTGGACACCGGGGTTCAAATCCCCGTCCCGGCGCCAAAATCCTTGCAGAGGATTTGGAGGTGTATTTATAATGACGGACAATTTCAGGCATATAGTGCGTGTAGCGGGTGTTGATTTAAATGGAAATAAACAGCTCAGATGGGCGCTCACAGGAATTAGAGGCATAGGAATAAACTTTGCCACAATGATATGTAGGGTTGCAGGAATTGACCCACATATGAAGGCAGGATACCTTACAAATGAGCAGGTTAAGAAGATAGAAGGTATTCTTGAGAATCCAGTTAAGCATGGAGTTCCATCTTGGGCTGTTAACAGACCAAAAGATTATGAGACTGGACTCGATAAACATCTCATTACAGCCAAGCTCGTTATGGCATGGCGTGAAGACGTCAACAGACTCAGGCGTATGAGGGCATACAGGGGAATAAGGCATGAACTCGGCCTACCGCTAAGGGGACAGAGGACAAGATCAAACTTCAGACATGGCGCAACTATAGGTGTAAGCAGAAGAAAGAAGTGAGGTGATTCAGATGGGAGATCCTAAGAGACAAAGGAAAAAGTATGAAACTCCATCTCATCCTTGGATTAAGGAGAGACTTGATAGTGAAAGAGTCTTAATGAGAAAGTATGCTCTCAAAAACAAGAAAGAACTTTGGAAGCATGAGACTCAGTTAAAGGAGTTTAGGAGAAGGGCGAGAAGGTTATTAGCAGCAAGAGGAAAACAGGCTGAAATTGAAAGACAGCAGCTACTTCAGAGATTAACCAGACTAGGTCTTCTTCCAGAAGGCGCAGCTCTTGATGATGTTCTCTCACTGACTTTGGAGGATATCCTTGAGAGGAGACTTCAGACGATGGTTTTCAAGAGAGGTTTAGCAAGAACAATCAAACAGGCAAGACAGCTAATTGTTCATGGACACATAGAAGTATCAGGCCAGATTATAAGGTCTCCCAGTTACCTCGTCCTTAAAGAAGAGGAGTCTGGGATAACATATGCCCGAAACTCACCATTCACGAAGGAGAGCCATCCTGAGAGGATGGTTATCGAACAGGCTAAAGGTAAAGGTGAGGCACAATGAGTGAGGAAAACCAGACCCAGATCAATCTCAAGAAGAAGGAGAAGTGGGGAGTTGCCCACATATATTCATCCTATAACAACACCATCATTCACATCACAGACCTTACAGGGGCAGAAACCATCTCAAGATGGAGTGGTGGTATGGTTGTCAAAGCTGATAGAGATGAGCCATCACCCTACGCTGCCATGATTGCAGCAAAGAGAGCCGCTGAAGAAGCTATGGAGAAGGGTTTCACTGGCGTGCATATCAAAGTTCGTGCCCCAGGAGGAAGTAAGAGTAAATCTCCTGGACCAGGTGCACAGGCAGCCATCAGGGCCCTCGCGAGAGCAGGTCTTAGGATAGGCCGCGTTGAGGATGTCACGCCAATCCCCCATGATGGTACAAGACCAAAGGGTGGCAGAAGGGGCAGAAGAGTTTGACCTCTTTAAAACTTCTTTTTTGGTGAGAAAAATGGAGATTGGAGTTAAAATTCTCGAAAAAAGGGAAGATTCAATTCGTTTTATTCTCGAAGGAGTTAGTCATACGTTCGCGAATGCCCTTAGGAGAGCCATAATAGGGGAGGTCCCAACATTTGCTGTGGATGAGGTTGAATTTTTTGAAAATGACTCAGCTCTTTTCGATGAAATTCTTGCTCACAGATTGGCAATGATACCCCTAACAACCCCTGCTGATAGGTTTGAACTCGATTCTCTGGAGTTGGATGATTACACTGTAACGTTAAGCCTTGAGTTTGAAGGTCCTGGAATGGCCTATTCAGGAGATCTAAGAAGTGATGATCCTGACATAAAACCTGCTAATCCGAATATCCCGATAGTTAAGCTAGCTGAGGGGCAGAGAGTAACATTCAACGCCTATGCCAGGCTTGGAAGAGGAAAAGATCATGCAAAATGGCAGCCCGGCTTTGCATATTATAAATACCTTACACGAATACACATCAGCAAAGAGATTCCTGGATGGAAAAAAATTAAAGAACTCGCTAGAAAGAGAAAACTGCCGGTTGAAGAAAATGAAAAAGAGCTTATAGTAACAACATACAAGAGCTTTTATCTCCCGCGAGAATTTGACCAGTATAGAGGAGAATTGATATCCGAAGAGGCATTGCCGTATACATTTGTATTCACAGTTGAAAGTAACGGAGAGCTCCCCGTTGAGGAAATGGTGGCTATAGCGCTCAAAATCCTCATGAGGAAGAGCGATAGATTTATAAACGAGCTTCATAAATTAGCCGAGTGACGCGGGGGTTGCCGAGCCTGGTCAAAGGCGCGGGATTTAGGGTCCCGTCCCGTAGGGGTTCGCGGGTTCAAATCCCGTCCCCCGCATCATCAAGATCACCCCGTCCCTCGGTGCGAGAATTGTGAAGGAGGAATGTTCATGAAGAGGACAGGTCCAACTGATATTAATTTGAGAAAGCTCATTCGCTATTTGAGAAAAAAGTCAAATGAGGAAGGAGTAAAGATATGGAAGGATATAGCCTGGCGTTTGGAGAGGCCAAGGAGACAGAGGGCTGAAGTAAATGTGAGCAGGATAAACAGATATACCAAAGATGGCGATATGGTTTTGGTCCCCGGAAGCGTTCTCGGTGCAGGAAAGCTTGAGCATAAGGTCACAGTTGCGGCATGGAAGTTCAGTGAAAAGGCTAAAGAGAAGATAGTAGAAGCAGGTGGCGAAGCGATAACAATTGAAGAGCTCATTGAGAGAAACCCCAAAGGTAGTGGAGTAATTATAATGGAGTGATGAGCTATGAGGATAATTAACGCTGAAGGTTTGATCCTTGGAAGGCTTGCATCAAAGGTTGCTAAGATGCTCCTTGAGGGTGAAGAGGTCATTATAGTCAATGCTGACAAAGCTATTATCACAGGCAATAGAGAAGACATTTTTGCAAAATTCAAACAGAGAACTGAACTTAGAACGAGGACTAACCCAAGAAGAGGTCCATTTTATCCAAGGAGAAGCGATGAAATAGTCAGGAGAACAATAAGGGGAATGCTCCCCTGGAAAACCAATAAGGGAAGGAGAGCATTCAAGAAGCTCAAGGTTTATGCAGGGGTTCCGAAAGAGTTTGAGGGAAAAGATTTTGAGATCATAATGGAAGCCCATATGTCACGGCTGGCAACTCCAAAATACGTTACTGTTGGAGAGGTTGCGAAGTTCCTCGGTGGAAAGTTCTGAGGTGATAAAAATGAAGGTGATCCAAACATCTGGAAAGAGAAAAACAGCTGTCGCGAGAGCTACAATCAGAGCGGGAAAAGGTAGAATTAGGATTAACCACAAGCCAGTTGAGATAATTGAACCGGAAATGATAAGGTTCACGATTATGGAGCCACTGGTTTTAGCAGGTGAGGAAATAGTCAACAAAGTCGACATAGATGTCAAAGTCGAAGGCGGAGGAATTATGGGACAGGCTGAAGCAGCGAGAGTTGCTATAGCACGTGCGTTGGTTGAGTGGACAAATGACATGAATCTCAAGGATAAATTCATAAAATACGATAGAACAATGTTGGTTGGAGATTCAAGAAGGACAGAGCCGCACAAACCGAACAGATCAACAAAGGGTCCCAGAGCCAAGAGACAGAAATCGTATCGTTGATGCTTTCGTTTAATTTCTCTTAAAAGTTTAAGAAGGTGATTTGGGTGATAGTACCCGTGAGATGCTTCACATGTGGGAAAGTCATTGGAGATAAATATTACATCTTCAAAGAGCGGGTTGAGCAGGGAGAGGATCCTGAAAAAGTCCTCGACGATCTTGGAATTGAAAGATACTGCTGCAGGAGAACCCTACTGAGTCACGTTGAGCTAATTGATGATATAATGAAGTATAAAGTATATTGAAAAACCACATTTCTGGGGGGCCGTGGGGTAGCTTGGCCTATCCTCCCGGCTTGGGGTGCCGGAGACCCGGGTTCAAATCCCGGCGGCCCCACCAAAATTTGCATGGGTGATGGCTATGTTTAGATACACGAGGTTTGAAAAGGCGAGAATTGTAGGGGCAAGGGCGTTGCAGATAGCTATGGGGGCACCGGTGCTCATAGACGTTCCGGAGGGTATAACACCTTTAGATGCTGCTATGCTTGAGTTTGAAAAGGGCGTTGTACCAATTACGGTAATAAGACCGAGTTGATGGCCATGACAATAATAGAGAATGTGATTGGAAGGGTTGCTGTCCTCAAAGGGGGTAAATATTCCATTGAGGTCGATGTAATAACCAGCTCCGGCTTTGGAAGATTTGCCGCCCCTATTGATAAGAACCCTTCACTATACATTGCAGAGGCACACAGAGCTGTCAGTGAGGTTGATGAAATTATAGGGCCTGAACTGATAGGCTTTGATGCTCAGGAGCAGGAAATTATCGATAGTTACCTCTGGGAAATTGATGGCACTGAGGATTTGGGTCATATAGGTGCGAACACAGCTTTAGCTGTCTCTGTTGCAGTTGCAAAGGCAGCTGCGGGCGTCAAAAAACTGCCCCTATACAGCTACATAGGCGGCACATTTACAACTGAGCTTCCTGTTCCGATAATGAGTGTGAGCAGTGATGAAATGTTTGACTACTATATCATGGTAAGGGATCTGATGGAAATCACTGACATCGTCGATGCCCTTGTAAAGATAGAAGAACATGCTAAAAATAAATCACTTGAAGCTCTATCTAATGCATCAGGAAAGGCTAGCGATGAGCTTGGTCTTGAAATTGCCCTTGGAATAATTCAGAAAAAGCCTCTTGAAATGGAAGATGTGCTCAATATAGTTGAAGACAACAACATTGCATATATAAAGCCGAGAGGAAATGAAGAGCTCTTCCTTGAGCTAGTTGCTGGAACCCATGGAGTATTCATAGATGGAGAAAATCTCTTCAAAGAGAAGGATATACTTGATAGACGCTACTATAATGCACTTTCCATAAAACCCATAAATCTGGGCACGCTCACAGATTTATACAATCTCGTAAATGATGCCAAGTCGGAGAGAATAACTCCGATTTTGGCAGAAGCAATGTTTGAATCCGCAGATGGGGCTCTACCTCATCTGGCTGTAGGGCTTAACTGCCCTGCTTTAATGCTCCATAGAGATTCGATTGCTAAGATAAATGAGCTGATTAGAATCGCTGAGGATTTGGGCGAAAGAGGAAGGATAATAACATTTGAGGGGTGAAGAAAATGGAGGAATATTTAGTCCCACTTGATCAGTATCTGGCAGCTGGAATACACATTGGAACCCAGCAGAAGACGAAGGATATGAAAAAGTTCATATACCGTGTTAGGCAGGACGGCCTCTACGTCCTTGACGTCAGAAAGACCGATGAGAGGCTCCGTACAGCAGGGAAATTCCTGGCTAAGTTCGAGCCACAGAGCATACTTGCCGTAAGTGTCAGGCTTTACGGACAAAAGCCGGTTAAGAAGTTTGGTGAGGTCACAGGTGCCAAGGCAATACCCGGCAGATTCCTTCCGGGAACCATGACAAACCCAGCAGTCAAGAACTTCATGGAGCCTGATGTTCTCATAGTAACTGACCCAAGAGCTGATCATCAAGCGTTGAAGGAGGCTGTTGAGATAGGTATACCTATTGTTGCACTCGTGGATACAGAGAATTTCCTCAGCTATGTCGACTTAGCAATTCCAACAAACAATAAGGGTAGAAAGGCTCTTGCTCTGATATACTGGATACTTGCAAGGGAAATACTCTACAACAGAAAGGAAATTGAAAGCAGAGAGGATTTCAAGATACCTGTTGAAGACTTTGAGATGAAAATCATAAGAACCTGAGATTTGATAAACACCTTAAAATGAAATAAAAACTTATAACAGTGTTTAAGATAAATGGTAACTTTAAGAAAAGTCTATAAAAGAGAATAAAATCCCTGCACAATTCCAACGGCATGACCTCGAACTACCGAAACCTTTTTAATTTTCCTAAATAGGCTTATTCATGAGCGGGGGTGCCCGAGCCTGGCCAAAGGGGGCGGACTTAAGATCCGCTGCCGCAGGGCTGCGCGGGTTCGAATCCCGTCCCCCGCACCATCATCAAGATCATGAGGTGATTAACATGGCGAGATTTCCTGAAGCAGAGGCAAGGATATTTAAAAAGTATATCTGCATGAGATGCGGTGCTACCAATCCATGGAAAGCTAAGAAGTGTCGTAAATGTGGCTACAAAGGTCTCAGACCAAAGGCAAAAGAACCGAGAGGCGGAATGGGCCGCTGAGGCTCATTCTTCCAATTTCTCTATTGTATTTCTGAGAAAATTCAGTCCTTCTTGAAATAATTTTCTACCCTTTTCTGTGAGCTTATAATACTTTCTTGAAGGTTTTCCTGTTTCACTCTCCTGCCATTCAGCCGTCACATACCCATCTTTTTCAAGCTTGTATAGCACAACATAGGAACTCACAGTGGCAGGCTCAAAACCGAATTTGTCCTTTATTTTTTCCTTAAGTTCATAGGCATACATAGGCCTCTCCTTTAGTAGATTTAATATATATATCCACAAAACTTCCTTTGTTAGCTTATTCTTGAGTCTTCCCATTGGATCTGACATCATTATCACCGCTAAGCTTTATATCTTGCAAATATTTTCATGACATGAAATTTAAATATTTTGGAGGGTAAAATATTTATTTCCGTAATCCAATTCTCTGTGGTGATGAAATATGGCAACGTTGGATATGAACGGTATGCTCGGTGATGTTGGGATTGGTGGAATAGCAGGTTTTGTAACTGGGTTTGCACTGAAGAAGCTGATGAAATTAGCGATGGCTTTAATTGGAGCATACATCCTAAGTCTCTTCTGGCTTCAGCAGAAGGGTGTTATAACTATTAACACTGATAAGCTATTTAATCTCGCAGGAAGCATGACAGCCCAGATAACAACTCTTGGGGAGAAGGTTCTTGGAATACTGCCAGGAACAGGGGCATTTGTAGCAGGTTTTTACTTAGGATTCCATAAAGGTTAAATCTCTCTTTCCCCTTATCCCTCTCATGAGTTATGAGAAGAACTTAATAGTAAGGCATTCCTTAGCCTCTGTAATCGCATTAGCAGTCTTTGGGAGTACTAGGTTTATTTATAGTATTGCAGTTTCACGAAAATATGGTGTTGAGATTCTTGGCTCTGCCAATTCGCTTATCTCTCAGGCTTTCCTTATCGCAATTCCTTTAAGTTTCTTTGCCGTTGCCCTTGGAAAATATTCCTCAGAGTTCCTCGGGAGAGGTTGTACCGAGAGAATCAGTTCAATAGCTTCAGTTTCATTCCTTTTCCCTTTCTTAGGGTCGTTTATAATACCATTTAACATGTATATAGGTTTGATATCAGTTCTCAGGGCCCTTCAGCTTACGGTGAGGAACTTCTTTTATGGAATACATCGGGGAGAAATTTATGCATATATTGTTATCATTGGCTTTATAGCATTTTTGAGTGGATTTATAACGTCTGAGGTTTATCTGCCATATATCCTATTCCTCGGGCTAATTCCAATAACAGCTTTTGGCTATTTGGTTAAAAATCACTTAATTGGAAAGCCAAGAATGGAAGATATAAAACTCCTTATGTCTTACTCCTCTTTTGCATTTCTTGGAACTCTTTCTGGAGTTTTTCTAATTCAAGGGCCATATTTTCTGAGTGAAAAGCTTGGGAGTGCAGAGATAGCAGGTAGGGTCTCAGCTTCTCTCTCTGCGGCATTTCTCTTGACATATCTTCCTCAAGTTCTTCAGTCTGCAATAATGCCTCTTTATTCATATAAATATGGTCAAAATGAAATGGAGTATGTTAAGGACCTGTCTGAAAGGTTGACAGAAATTATGGTTCTATTAACATCCATTGTAGTATTCTTCTTGCTGATTTTTGGGAAGGAAGTACTCTCCATATTCTTTGGATTCTCGCTAGGTGATGAGTTTTATATTGCACTTATCGCGGTTGAGGTCTATATTGCCTATAATCCGAGTATAGTAGCCTTGAATTCTACGAAATACGTTAAGACTGGTAGTTTAATAGCATCATCTGGAGCAGCAGTTTCGCTTGTTTCTTGGATTTTCATGATACCCCTCTTTGGTGAGTATGGAGCCATGAGCGGACTTTTCCTTGGTTACGTTACAATCCTTTTAGGAACTGTATATGTTTCAATGAAGAACCTTCATGTGTCTCCTTCAGTGTATAAATTTCTTCTTATAGCAGTTGTCCTTCAGATGTCTGTTTTTATTTCAAAAACTGCTCTCGTTGCTGGGTTTTTAGTCTTTTTACTGTTATCAAAAAGAAGAATAAGAGAGATTATCAGACTCTTCCATGGTAAAGAATCTTAATAAGCTCAGGAGGAAGTTCTTCCTTTTTTATTCTTTCTTCTATTGTCCTCTTGTCATAATCGACTTCTATGAACTTTGTGTGGAGTGTGTCTACATCTATGAGTGCAAATGTTGCCCTATGTTCCTTTCCTGGAGGAAATCCTATACTGCCAGGGCAGACCACTCTTCCATATCTCGTCATGGCATTTACAGGGTATTTTGGTGATGAGACTAGTAATATCTCATAATCTTTTACAGATCGCATTATTGATTCATAGTAAGAAGTTGGCTGTTCGGGTAATACTCTTCCCTCGAAAGGATTCAATGGACTGCCATAAACACCAAATATATCGTTCTTTCCGATTTTATCCACAAGATATATGGGAATATCCCTAATGAACTCCCTACCTTCATGGCCAAGTTTGTCCCACGTGTATTTCAACGCTCTTTTAGTATATTCAGGAATATTCAGTTCCTCAATATAATCTGGACTCTCACTCATGCCAATGATTTGATCGTATTCTCCGCGGATAATTTTCACTCTGTTGTTCTTTGCAAGACTTTTGAGACTTCTTACGATTTCTTCTGGATAAGGAAATATCCCTGTAATATTCCCCAGGATATAGTATTTTTCTATCTTGTACCCATCTTCTTTGAGCTCCTCAATTTTTTCAAGGGCTTTAATCAATGCAGGAAAATTGCCATTTATATTAGCTAGAGCTACCACATGAGCCATCCTCTCACCTCCCAAGATTTTTCTTACCCAAATTAACTAAAAGTGTTAAAATATTTAAAGATTTCGAGGGATTCAAAGATACTGAAAGGATTTGTTGACAAAACCGAGATCCCATAACACATGACTCTTGAAAGACCTGCTGAGGTTATCTCTAAAGCCCTGCATAAAAGATAACAGAGTTAACCTGAAAAGCTCCATAATGAGTCAAGAAAAGCAAGCCTCAAACGGATTCTTACATACAAGATAGGAGCTTGTTCTACTAAACTGGCGGACCGGCGGGGATTTGAACCCCGGACCTGCGGCTTAGGAGGCCGCCGCCCTGTCCTAGCTAGGCTACCGGTCCACTGCCCGCTATTCCCTCAAAGAGAAGGATATTTAAACTTTACGGTGGAGATAGGTATGGTGATGATTTTGGTTGATGAGCTTGATAGGAAAATATTATCGCTATTACAAAAAGATGCGAGGCTTTCTTACAGGGAAATTGCGAAAGAACTTAAAGTCGCTGTGGGTACGGTGTATAACCGTATCAAAAGAATGGAAGAGAATGGTATCATACTCGGCTTCACTCCAAAGCTTAATTATGAGAAATTAGGCTATGAACTAACGGCCATAATAGGTATAAAAGCTCAGGGAAAGAAAATTATACAAATCGAGCAGAAGATAGCAGAGAATGAGCATGTGCTCTGCGTTTATGATGTTACAGGGGAATACGATATTATTGCAGTGGCTAAATTCAGAGGGAGGGAGGACATGAACAGATTTGTCAAGTGGTTGCTTTCAATTGATGGTGTGGAGAAAACCAACACACATGTCGCTATGGATATTGTTAAAGAAGATTTAGAATTGCCTCTTTAGTTATTTTGTTATGACAAAAACTTCTTTCATAAACCTTTTTGTGAAGTTTTCTATAGATTCGGCAGGTAGTTTTGTTTCTTTTCCGTTTATTTTGCCTTTAAAAATAAATGGACTACTTATTTCTAACTCGGAGAATACTTTAGGGGTTACATTCAAAATTCTTTTGAATTCTTCCATACTAGTCTTAATGATGACCCCCTGCATTTTGATTTCCTGTCCGCATTCTTCAATGGGGCAATAAAACTCAAATGGCCTTCCAACTTCGGCATCAACTATGATACTAATTCCCTGAACATTGTAAATTATAAATGTAGGGATTGGCATCACGCCCCAATTTTTACAAGTGCTTCAACTGGGATGTCGTATTCTTCTTTTAAATGCTCAAGGACATTGCCTACACTTATTAGGAAGAACATCCCCACGGGAATAGCTCCTGCTTGGTGACACATCTCTACCAAGGCTTTCTGTGTTTCTCCACTTCTTATAACATCATCTACGATGAGAACCTTTTCACCTTTTTTAAGTGCCCAGTGAGGTAGATATAGAGTAGTTACACTCCCAGAGGCACTTGGGATATAACTTACTTCGTAAAATTTTTCTACTCCAACTTCTTTCTTTTTCTTGGCATAGACTACCTCCACATTTAGTTCCTTTGCTATATGAACTCCCAGAGGGATTCCGTCTGTTGCCGCTGTAAGGATTTTTGTAACATCTTTGTCTATATATCTTGATGCCACCTCTTCAGCGATTAAACTCATTAGAGGAGTGTCACTTAGAACCATCATGTTGTCAAAAAATCCTCTCTCATCGAATTTTATTCTCTTTTTGACTTCCTCTTCTAGGTTTACATATGAAGAAAGCATTTTTAAAAGTTCTTTTGTTCTTTCGGAACTTGGAAGGACTTTTCCCCGAACATATCTATTCAATACCGTTATCGGGAGATTAGTTATCTTTGAGAGTTCTTCATATGTGTATGATTTTTTCAGGATTTTCAGTAGTGTAACAAGCCTTAACTTTTCTTGGACTGCCTTTATTTGACTCATATTCCCACCTCCAAGTAACCAAAATTAACAAGAAAATGTATAAATAGGTTTCGGTTCTAAATCAGGAGTGCTTAGTAATAAACCCGGTGGATCTGCATTCTAAATTTAATTCAAATTAAATAGATCGTGTTTCTCTCCTGTATTCTTCAATTATCTCATTAAAATAGTCCCTGACAAATTCTGGGGTTATTGGCTCTCCATTTGGATGGTTTATACCGGGACAGAAGTCATCTTCTCTTATATAAACTTCTAGTGTTGGGCCGTGCTTAATGAGGATAAATGGATACAGTCTGCATGCCCTTGGTCTGTAAGGGTATATCTTGCATTTTTTATTTTCGTCCAGAAAAATACAGGCATTATCAAACGGTCTCTTTTTGAGTGCATATCCTAAGAACTTGTCTCCTCTGTAGAACATCTTTTCATAATCTACAAACTCCCATGCATTGTATCCGAGTTCTTCAATCCGTGCTATATCCTCATCTCTTAATGGAATGTCAAGCTCCATACAACATTTTCCACAGTTTTCAATGCATTTAAATTTAAAAGAAGAGTTAGCTTTAATTTCCAAAGTTTCAAGATCTATAACCGCAACTAACCTTTTCTTCAAGTATCTACCTCCTGTAAGGGCTGGCTATAAGTGTTTCCGTCATTTCTATCTCCTTTATTTTTCTCAGTATTTTGTCATGGAATTCATCAAGTTCTTTTATGTTTTCCACTTCAATTCTTACCACGATGTCGTACTCTCCATATAACCTGTAAATTTCCCTAACTTTTGGTATGTCTTTGAGTTTATTAAAGACCTTCTCTTCATTTCCCGGCTTCACAACTATAAGGATGAAAACTTCTATCATATCATATACCACCTAAATTAAATCCCCTTGCAAGTTTAGAAAGTTTTCTCTTATCCATGCTCTTGAAGAATTTCTTCATTTGGTTGTACTGGTTCAGGAGTTCCTTTACATCTCTTGTTGTCGTTCCTGAGCCTCTTGCAATCCTTTTAATGCGTGAATAGTTTATAATCTCGGGGTGTGTGAGTTCCTCTTCTGTCATGGAGTCCATTATTATTCTGAATTTTCTTAATCTTCCTTCACTCACTCTAATTACATCATCTGGAAGAGAATAACCCAATCCCGGAATCATCTGGAGAATCTGTTTTAGGGGACCCATTTTACTCATTGCTTCAAGCTGGGCATACATGTCCTTTAGGTTGAACTTTCCCTTAAGGAACTTCTCAACATCCTCTTCCTTAATTTCTTGCTCTTTACTAAGCTGCTCAAATTTTTCGAGTAGTCCTTCTATATCACCCATCCCAAGAAGTCTTGAAACAAATCTCTTCGGGTCGAAAGGTTCGAGGTTATCGATTTTTTCACCTGTTCCTATGAATTTTATTGGTGCTCCTGTGGCTGCAACCGCAGACAATGCCCCACCTCCCTTGGCTGAGCCATCAAGCTTAGTGACGATTATTGAGCCTAAAGGAGTTGTCTCTTTAAAAGCTAGAGCCTGAGTATATGCCTGTTGACCGATTGTGCCATCTATAACCAGGATTACTTCGTGAGGAGTTATAGCACTGCTTATATCCTTCATCTCCTTCAAAAGGCCTGTTTCTTCCTTATGCCTACCTGCTGAATCAACAATTATCATGTCAACACCCTTCCGTTTGAAATACTCAACACCTTCTTTTGCAAGTTTTATTGCATTTTTTTCATTTGGGTCTCCAAATACTTCTATTTCAAAAGGCTCTACCAACTGTTTCAATTGCTGATAAGCACCTGGTCGCCAAGTGTCGGAACATACTAGGCCTACTTTGTATCCTTTCTTCTGAAAGTAACGAGCAAGTTTTGCTATACTTGTAGTTTTGCCTGAACCCTGTATTCCGACAGCCAATAAAATAGTGGGCTTCTCTTTTATTTCAATTGATTTAGCTTCCCTTCCTAAAAAGTTTGTTAATTCTTCATACACAATTTTTATTATATGTTCTTTTTTTGAGACGCCTGCTGGAGGTTTTTCTTCTAAGGCTCTCTTCTCAATCTTTTTGGTTAATTGAAGAACGAGACGCACATTAACATCAGCTTGAATAAGAGCTCTCTGGATATCTCTCACTATTTCTTTAACAAGTGCTTCATCAACAGTATTCGAGCGAGCTAACTTTCTTAATGCATTATTCAGGGCTTTCCCAAGATTCTCTAAAGCCATTGTCACTCACCATAAGAAACAAATCTCTAGAGTTTATAATTCTTAGGTCTAGTCTTAGGTTGTAAGTTGAGGGTTACTACAGAGAGAAACTTAAATACCTGTGAAAGCAGATAGCTTCCCGGTGATTAAAATGAAGGTTCATTACGAGTGTCTCTCCTGTATAATAACACAAGCCCAAAAGGTTACAGAGTTTAGTACAGAGGATGTGCAATTAAGGAAAAAAGCTATGATAAAAGTTGCAAAATTTTTAGGTGAGAATTTTGATAAATCCTCTATTCCTGCTATCATAGGAAGTGAGGTCTTTTTGATGTTATATGGATATCTTGGAAATGATGACCCCTTCTGGAATTACAAAACAAAATCCAACACTATAGCACGCTCTCTTGTTGATGATATTAAAAGACAGATGAATATTGATTTGAAAACTGCTTTAAAACTGTCAATTGCTGGAAATGTGATAGATTTTGCGGTTGGTTATGATCCCCAAAGAATAGAAGATGACATATTGGAAATGATCGATAGCGAGTTATATATTGACCAAAGCCATAAACTTTTTGAGAAACTTAGTAGAGCTAAAACTCTATTGTATCTCACGGATAATTGTGGAGAAATATATTTTGACAAACTGTTTCTTGAGAAGATAAGAGCTGAATTTCCTGAACTCAAAATCTATATTGCAGCTAAAGAAGGGCCCATAATAAATGACGCCACTGTCACGGATTTATTAAATGCTGGATTTCAAGATATTGGTAGTATAGTTTCTACAGGAAGCAGAATAGTTGGTGTTCCACTGGGGAAATTAAGCTCTAAATTCGTGGAGATCTTTAGGATGACCGATGTTATAATAGCAAAAGGACAGGGAAACTTTGAAACCCTAAGTGAATTCAAAGATGAGCGGGTGTTCTATCTTTTGAAAGCAAAATGTCCTCCAATAGCTCGAGAGTTGAAGGTCCCCCAAGGGGCTATGGTATGCGTTAAACATTGAACTCGTCGATCGACGATATTATTTTTAACGAAAAACGATTAGAAAGGTTTTTATATCATAATGTAGTATATATTTATGGTGATACCTATGGCAACGATAGTTAAAAAGGATATTAATAAGTTTGTTAAGGAGTTAAAAATGCATTACAGCGATGTTTGGAGGATGCCTAAGAGTGAATATCTCAAAAAACCTGATTTTGTTGTTATAGATCCGAAATCTGGAAAGAAAATAAAAGTCAGTTATGTGTCCCTTGATGATGGTGAGGTTATTAGTGTTGTATACGATGAACTAAGTTAATTTCGTTTTTTGTCTAATTTTAATTCATCATATTTCCAGTTTTTAAAAGTTTTTGAAAATTATTAAATACCTTTAATTCCAAAAGATAACGGTGGAAATATGAATCATGTTGATATTTATCATGAAGTTCTTGATTTAGCGTCTCAAATAGGGGATAGATACCTTAGAGCAATAACCTATGCAAGAATAGGTTATTACTTGTATAAATCTGGTTCGGAAGCTTATAAGGACGCATTTAAATTGGCTCTTGAGGTTGTTAGCAAAATAGAAAATCCTTTGAGAGCTGTTATGGCTTTAGTTGAGATTGGAAGTTATATCCAAAAGTGTAATTTAAAAAAAGCTGCCATGAAAATCTTTTATCAAGCCCATGAAGTTATTAGAGAGTTCCCCCAACCCTTGCATGATGAAATGTTGGAAACCTTAGTTACAAGACTGATCGAACTTGGAGTCTTGGATGATGCTCTCTTCTACAGCAGAAACATAAAAGATAATGTAAAAAGAAACGATATACTGCTCAAAATCCTCAAAGCATACCTAAAAGAGGAAAACATGAAACGAGCGTATATTACTGTTAAATATATCCAGGGCGAGCCATGGCACTCAATAGCAGCTATTGAGACACTTAAAGTTCACCTAAAGAGAGAAGAATTTGGGAGTGCTATAAAAATCCTAAAAAGCCTCAAAAGTGAGTACTGGCTTTCAGAGGCAATGCGTGAGGTTGCTGTGCATTTAAAGAATGCAAATGTGCCGAAAGAAACCTATGAGAAATTTGTCGATATAGCCCTAAGCATGCCAGGTTCAATTAGTCCTGAAGTTTTACGTTCATTGTTAATAGGTCTGGGGAGTTATGGTGAGACTTCGTTTGTAGTCAAGGTTATACACACCCTCTCTGAAGAAGAAAAAATCAAGGTTCTCAGTGGGTTGATATCCAACATAATAGATCAGGAGAACCTTTTAGAGGAGTTAGCAGAAAATTTGGACAAGGAGGAATTTGATCTGGTAGCGAAGATAATTTTAGATGAACTTCTCTCTAGAACTCCTGAATTAAGATATAAACGACTTGTTGAAAAGCTAGGCTTTAAAACGAGAGATGAACCTGTTAAGGCAAAATCTGTTACTTATCTTTCAAAGCTCAGGGAATATAACAGTGCAATGAAACTCGCCAAGGAAATTGAAGATACTTATGTTAGATCCTTAGCTTTTGGGAGTATAGCAGTTAGCATGTTACGGGAGGGCAATATAGATAGAGCTATAGACGCTGCATTAGAAGTCAAAGATCCAAAATGGGGATCATGGTTGCTGAGTGAAATCCTGACAAAAATACTTGAGCTCCAGGCAGGGGAAAATGTGGGTTATGATTTAGAGCACAAAGCCCATAAACAGAAGAAAATCTGGGAAAGAGAGTCAGGCTAACAAGAATAAATAATAAATAATGTTTTAAACATGCTGTTGAACTCTTTTCGGGTGATAGCATGCCAAGAATAGCCATTATTGGAGGTTCTGGAGTTTATGATCCAAAACTTCTGGAGAACATAAGGGAGGAAGAGGTGAAAACGCCCTATGGGAGTGTCAGGGTAAAGATTGGGGCTTACAGGGGGGAGGAAATAGCTTTCCTGCCGAGGCATGGGGAAAAACACAGCGTTCCGCCGCACAAAATAAACTACCACGCAAATATATGGGCTCTTCACGAGCTTGGAGTTGAGAGGATTCTGGCAACTTCAGCCGTCGGTTCGCTTAACGAAGCAATGAAGCCCGGAGACTTCGTTGTTCTTGACCAGCTTCTCGACTTCAGCAAGAGCAGGTACTACACCTTCTATGATGGGGAAGATTCACCCCATAACAGGAAGTTCGTGGCTCATGTGGACTTTACCGACCCTTACTGTCCGGAGTTAAGGAATGCGCTGATCAGAGCCTCCAGAGAGCTGGGCTTCACATACCATCCAACTGGAACCTATGCCTGCATGGAAGGACCGCGCTTCGAGACGAGGGCAGAAATCAGAGCATTGAGAATTCTAGGAGCTGATGTAGTAGGTATGACTCAGTGTCCCGAGGCTATCCTCGCGAGGGAGCTTGAGATGTGCTATGCAAGCGTTGCCATCGTTACAAACTTTGCAGCGGGGATAAGCAACACGAAGCTAACGCACAGCGAGGTCGTTGAGCTGATGGCCCAGAAGAGCGAGGAAATAAAGTATCTGCTGATGAAGGCTGTTGAATATATTCCGGTGGAGAGAAGATGTATGTGCAAAGATGCCCTGAAAGGAGCAACTGCCGAGTGATTTCTTGAGGGTGGCGCCCCGGCGGGGATTCGAACCCCGGACCTCGAGGTCCGCAGCCTCGCGCCCTATCCAGACTAGGCCACCGGGGCAGGCCAGTTAATCTTTTCAAAGGGGATTTATAAATCTATCCGTGTGATGTAGGATACTGTTAGGATAACCCGTGGGGTGCCTGATAATAAATCCGGTAGGCTGTTAATTATCCTGACAGTATCTGATGTAGCGAAAAGCTTATAAATTACCCCTGGCTCATTAACTAACGGCAGCAGAGCGGTGGTAGTCTAGTCTGGTCTAGGACTGCGGCCTGCCACGCCGCAAGCCCGGGTTCAAATCCCGGCCACCGCACCACTGTTTTACTCAAGAGTTCATCAACAAGCTCCTTCCATCTGAGTTTTCCTTCATTCAGAATTAGGCCTACCATGGCCCGGAAGGACATGTTCAAAGTCCAGCTTCCCGATTCATCCCGGGACCCATCGAGTACTGATGTGGAATTTCATACAATTTACCGTTTTCCTCATGGACGAGGTCTTCCGGAAAAACCGCCTTAAGCTCCTCTGCATAGAGAACTATGCTTCCGGGAGTATGCCCCGGCGAATGAACCACTCTGAGCCCTGTAATTTCATCCCCATCTTCAAGAGGGATATCCACCTTGACAGGCTCGCTTCACCTGTTATGTAGGGGATCTCCTCCCTGTGGGCTCCTTTAAAGTCTTAAGCGAGCCTATGTGATCGTGATGCCCGTGGGTTGCTATTATGACTTCAACATCATTCGGAGCAAATCTAATCTTCCTAAGATGCTCTAGAACCTTCTCATGCTCTCCTGAAAGGCCTGCATCTATAACAGCCACTCTTTTGTCCTGCACAATGAGATAAGCCTATCAACGAGGTGCACATTTAGAAAAGTGAGAAAAGCTAAGACAGCTCAAAGCTTCCTAAGCCCCGGAAACCACACCTTTTTTCCTTTCTTCTCCTTCTCTTCATCCCATTCTGCCAAAATTTTTACAGCCTCAGTTGCAACCATAGCCGCCTCTTTCTCTCCAGCTTTTCCAAACTCATTGGTAACTCTATTCGCAAAGACTGCACATACACTGCCAGCTCTCAGCCCGTAGATATTAGCTAAAGTGAATAGTGTTGCCGTCTCCATCTCGAAGTTGGTAACCCTTGCCTGCCTCAGGTCGTCCATTATATGCTTTGCGAAGCTCGGGAAGTAGCCATTGAGTCCGGGCCTCCCCTGGCCGAGGTAGAAGCTGTCCGTCGAGGCAGTGATGCCCAGGTGGTACCGCATGCCTAACGTTTCGGCGGCCTCGATTAATGCGAGGGTAACCTCAATGTCCGCAACCGCCGGATATTCAACACGCACGTACTGCTTTGATGTTCCCTCTAGCCTAACAGCCGCTTTGGCTATGATCAGGTCTCCGATTTCCATTCCCGGCTGTATTGCTCCGGTTGAGCCAACCCTTATGAAGGTATCCGCGCCTATTGCCGCTAATTCTTCAATTGCAATGGCGGTTGAAGGTCCACCTATTCCCGTCGAGGTTACGCTTATTGGGACTTCCTTATATTTTCCAGTGTGCGTTCTGTATTCCCTGTGAAATGCTATCTCCCTGGCCTTGTCCCAGAGGGAGCTTATCTTCGGCACCCTCTCAGGGTCTCCGGGCAGGAGAACGTACCTCGCCACATCTCCCGGCCTGCAAGCTATGTGATACTGATAACCCTCTTTTGTTTGTGGTCTATCCGCTGATACGAACTTCATGCTCCTCACCTAATAGGAGTTCTCGAAAGATAAATAAAAGCCTTTGCGTATTATTGCCGGTGGGAAAATGCTCAGATGCATCAGATGTGGTAGAACATATCCGAATGAGTTCAGGCTTGCTTGCGAATGTGGAGGTCTTCTTAATGTTGTCAGCAAATTTGAGAAACCTTTTGACGCTCTTCTCAAGAAGGAGTACTTTGATATCAGGAGGTATCTAGGCTTTCTTCCGATCAGGGAGGAGTATGCTCCAAGTTTAACCCTTCCAATAACTCCAATTGTGGAGAGGGAGATAAATGGGCTTAATGCTTTTTTCAAGCTTGAATATCTGATGCCATCTGGCTCGTTCAAGGATAGGGGTACATACGTGACGGTTGCAAAGCTCAAAGAGGCCGGGATTAGAGAGGTTGTCCTTGATTCCTCCGGAAATGCTGCGATAAGCCTGGCAATGTTTGCGAAATCAGAAGGCCTGAAGGTGCATATATTCCTTCCAAAATCCACGGATGAAGGAAAAAAGCGCATCCTCAAGAATCTGGGAGCTGAAGTTCATGAGGTTGATGGTTCAAGGATGAAAACCCATGAAGCAGCTTTGGAGTTTGATACGGGAACCTATATCTCCCACTGGCTCAATCCTTACTTTCTTGAGGGCACGAAGACGGTAGCCTATGAAGTTTTCGAACAGATAAGGAAGTTCGATTATGTTATCTCTCCTGCCGGAAGCGGTTCGCTTTTCCTCGGCCTCTGTAAGGGGTTTTCTGAACTGAGAGAACTGAGAAATGGGAAGCTTCCGGTCTTTATTGCGGTTCAAGCTTCAGGTTATGAAAGCCTCTGTAGCAGAAGCAAAGAAAAGAGCAGACTGGCTGAGGGCATAGCAATTCCCCAGCCTCCGAGAAGGGAGCAGATGCTCAGGGTTCTTGAGGAAACGGGAGGAACATGCGTTTCAGTTAATGATGAGGAGATAAAGAATGCTCTCCTGAAACTCTGGGACATGGGGTTTCTGGTGGAGCCAACCTCTGCGGTTGTGCTGGCGGCTCTTGAGAAGCTCACAGATTCAGGCAAAATTGGAGAAAAATCGAGGGTTCTCCTGCCCCTGACAGGTTCGGGACTGAAAACTGGATTGAAAATCACATAGTGTTTTCACATGTCATGAAACCTGCTGATACTCATGGAAAAGTAACCAGATATGCCCCAACAGCATACTAAAATCAAAACACTACAGATATAAATCCTGAAGCGGAAATAATCGAGGGTGAGAACATGAGGTATCCTGTAGTTGCTGGGCAGTTTTATCCAGCTGGTGAGGAGCTTGTGGCAGTGCTCGATGAATTTTTCAGTGATCTTGGCGGAGAAGGCAGCGGGAGGAAAATTACTGCAGGTGTTGTCCCTCATGCAGGCTACATCTTTTCAGGATACACTGCTTCGAGAACCTATAAAGCGATATATGAGGATGGTCTTCCGGAGACATTCGTTATAATAGGGCCGAATCACACTGGATTGGGCTCTCCTATAGCGGTCTATCCCTCCGGAAAATGGCGCACATCTCTCGGCGACGTCGATGTTGATTCCGAGATGGCTAAGGCGATAGCGAAGCTTTCTGGAATAGCCGACCTTGATGAGCTGGCACATAAGTACGAGCACTCTATCGAGGTTCAACTCCCTTTCATCCAGTACATAGCAGAGAAGGCTGAAAAAGATGTCAGGATAGTTCCGATAGCCCTCGGCTTGCAGGAGGAGGAAACAGCAGAAGCCCTCGGGAAAGCTATATTTGAAGCCTCTCAGGAGCTTAACAGGGACGTTGTCGTTACTGCGAGCACCGACTTCATGCACTACGGCCCGATGTACGGCTACGTGCCCTTCAGAGCCAGAGCCGCTGAGCTTCCGCACAGGATAAAGGAGTGGGATTTTAGGGTGATAAGGAGAATCCTCGACTTCGACGTTAAGGGTATGTTCAGGGAGCTCCGCGAGATGAACCACACAATGTGCGGGCCTGGCGCCGTCGGAACGGCGATGGTTTACTCCCGCCTTGTCGGAGCGCTTGAGGCGGAACTGCTCCACTACACGACGAGCTTCGAGGTCAGCCGCTCTACGGATGCCATCGTCGGTTACGCGAGCATAGCCTTCAGACGGTGAACGAAAAGGCCATAAGGGACTTTTCCCATTTTTTACACATGAAGCTTGAAGATGCCATTAATAAAATCCTTGAGCTCGGTGGGGATAGGGTAAAGTTTATCATTCTCTTTGGTTCCCATGCTAGGGGGAACTCCAGAGAGGATAGCGACATAGACCTGTGCGTTTACTACGAGGGAAGCCCCAAAGAGGCCTTTGGGTTCAGGGAACTCGTTCTTGGGCATCTATCCGACAAATACGACGTTCAGATTTTCCAGCTCCTTCCGGTTTATCTCAAAAAAGAGTGCCTCAGGGGAAAGGTTCTCTTCTGCAGGAACGAGACCTTCCTCTACGACCTTGCCTACGAAACGCTCAAGGAGTGGGAGGACTTCAGGCGCTACTACTACGACTACCTCGGACTGGAGGCGATAGAATGAGGATCGAGTTGATACGCTCCAAAATCGAGGAGATCCTTGAGAGCCTCAAGCTGATAGAGGAAAACCTTCCTGACGATTTTGAAACTTTTGAGTCCCTTGGGATAGTTAAGGACGGAATCTACAAACGCACTGAGTTTGCAATCCAGAACGTCATTGATATCTGTGCGATAATAAACTCCGACCTAAGGCTCACGATGCCCGAAAGGGAGGAGGACGTCTTTGAAGGGCTCATGCGTGCCGGAATAATCCCCAGGGAAATGGCTGATAAGCTTAGACTTATGAAGGGCTTCCGCAATATCCTCGTTCACAGGTACGGAAAAATTAACGATGAGCTGGCTTTTGAGGTTCTCCATGAGCACCTGGAGGACATTTACGAGTTCGTTGGACTAATTGAGAAATTTCTGGAGGGTCAAAAATGAGGGTTCTGGCGTCTGCCCCGGCTAAAATTATACTCTTCGGCGAGCACAGCGTCGTTTACGGAAAGCCAGCAATAGCTGCCGCCATAGACCTCAGGACCTACGTCTGGACGGAGTTCAACGATAGGGGTGCGATAAAGATAGAGGCCAAGGACATAAAGACTCCTGGCTTGACGGTTTCATTCTCGGAAGATCAGATATACTTTGAAACTGATTATGGAAAGGCGGCTGAAGTTCTCAGTTACGTCCGGCAGGCGATAGAACTGGTGAGAGAGGAAGCCGATGCGAACGGTAAGGGTGTAACCATTTCAATAACATCCCAGATCCCCGTTGGGGCCGGCCTCGGATCATCCGCCGCGGTAGCCGTTGCGACCATCGGAGCCGTCTCAAAGCTCCTCGGCCTCGAGCTGACGAACGAGGAGATAGGAAAGCTGGGCCATAAGGTCGAGCTCCTCGTTCAGGGGGCATCGAGCGGTATAGATCCCACCGTATCTGCCATAGGCGGCTTCATCCACTACGAGAAGGGGGACTTCGAGCACCTGCCCTTCATGGAGCTGCCCATAGTCGTTGGCTACACGGGGTCGAGCGGGTCAACGAAGGAACTAGTGGCCATGGTGAGGAGAACCTACGAGGAGATGCCCGAGGTCATAGAACCGGTGCTCGCTGCGATGGGCAAGATAGTCGAGAAGGCCCGCGACGTTATAACCTCCGACCTCGACGAGGAGCTCCGCTTTGCCCAGCTCGGACGGCTCATGAACATCAACCACGGCCTCTTAGACGCCCTTGGAGTTTCAACGAAAAAGCTCAGCGAGCTGGTCTACGCCGCGAGGGTTGCCGGCGCTATAGGGGCGAAGATAACCGGCGCCGGCGGTGGGGGCTGCATGTACGCCCTGGCCCCAAAGAACCAGAGTGAAGTCGCGACGGCCATAACGATAGCCGGCGGAACGCCGATGATAACGAGGATAAGCCGCGAGGGACTCAGGATAGAGGAGGTTCTGCCATGATAATCATTAAAATCGGCGGCAGCGTCTTCAGCGATAAGAAGGGTGAGTCCGAGAACTTTGACCATGAGACCGTGGGGAACATAGTGAAGGAGATAGCCAAGTTCTATCCCCGCGAGGACTTCATCATCGTCCACGGCGGGGGGAGCTTTGGCCACCATTACGCCAAGAAATATGGAATCAGAGATGGCCTTCCCGAGGACTGGGATACTGCCAACTTCAAGAGGATAGGCTTCACAGAGACACATCAGGCCATGCTCCGGGCAAACGCGAACTTCATCAAAGCGTTCGTCCGTGAGGGCCTGCCGGCCTTCTCAGTCTCAACCTCCTCCGTCTTCATAACCGAGAACGGTGAGGTCGCCTACGGAGACCTTGAGGTCGTGGAAAGGCTGCTGGAGCTCAGGTTCATCCCCGTTCTCTTCGGAGACGTCTCGATAGACCTTGCGAAGGGCATCGACATACTCTCCGGCGACCAGATCATCACATACCTCGCCAAGATGCTTGAGCCGGAGAAGGTCATCTTCCTCATGGACGTTGATGGAATCTACGACGGCAGACCCGGCGAGGGGAGACTGATTCAGAACCTCAGTAGGGAGGAGATAGATTCCCTCCTCGAAAGGCTCCACTGTGTCTCCGAAGGAACCGACGTCACCGGCGGAATCTGCAACAAGCTGAGGGAGGCGAAGAAGATAGCAGGGCACTC
>JAMOPD010000009.1 GCA_027064745.1 Thermococcaceae archaeon | reverse complement strand
ATGAGATAGGTGCTTCTCCTATTTTTCACTGGAATGCTCTGGAGGTATGGCTTTACATATTTTCCCGCGAATTAGACTATAATCCCCTTTACGAAGAGCGCTTAGATAGAATAGGTTGTTTTCTATGTCCAAGCTCTTCTCTGGCAGAATTATATACTTTAAAAGAAGAAAAACCCGAATTATGGAATGAATGGGAAAAAGAACTCAAACGCTGGAGAAAACGTTTTAATTTACCGGAGGAGTGGATAACACACGGGTTTTGGCGCTGGAAAAAAATAACCAAGGGGCAGAGAGCTTTAGCAGAAAAAATTCATGTTAAAATTCCTGAAAATAGAACATGGGAGCCTCTACGATATCTATTAAAAGAAGAAAACAAGACTTTCATTATACAGCTTAACACCATCGTAAATCTAAAACGCATAAAGGAAGTTGCTCCAATATTGGGAGAAGTTCAAATAGGCGAAAACTACATAAAAGCCGGTAGTGTAAAATTTATGAAGGATGCCGTTTATAGTAAAGATGCCAACGAGGCTATCCAAGCGTATTATTTGATAAAAAGAGCGTATGAATGTGTTGGCTGTGGCGTCTGCGTGGGCAAATGCCCAGAAGAGGCCATCAGCATAAACCCAAAAAGCAAGAAAATAGTTGTTGATTCCATTAAATGCACCCACTGTAGGGAGTGTATGGATGTATGTCCTCTGCTGAAAATAAAAAATCCCGAAGAAGGAAGTCAGCTGTGATTATAATCTGGATAGTACCTCTACTCCTGTTTTCAACATTTTTAATTCCACTGGTGAGTTCTCAAAATGAGTATGAATATAATATCGAAAGCTACTCACTATACTTTGACATGTTAAATCAGAATTCAATCAAGGAGACAATTGAGGTGATTTTGACAGCAAACCAGCCATTTAACAGATATGTGTTCTACACAGAGTACCCTGTTAACAATTTAGACGCTATTGTAGCTATCAACGGAAACACATTAGCTAGTAATGTAACGGCAGAGAAGATAACAGGAGGTGTAACAGCGGTACATGTCACCTTTCCGGAGGTAACTAAGGGAGATCAAGTGAAGATACGCATAAGCTTCTTAACGAGCGGTATGGTACAGGATGTAAATGGAAAACAGCAATTTGCCTATTATGTACGTTTTAATCAGCCTGTGGACGTTTTTTATGCCCGTCTATTTATACCGAGAGGTTATGCGGTGCTCTCTCCTATCATACCTTCCCCGAATAAGGTCGAAAGTTCTGCTAATAGAATGATTCTGGAATGGAAGAAAATCCAAGTGAATGCAGGTGACGAGTTCTACTTCATAGTTGGATTTTCAGAGGAGATTCAACCTCCAAAAAAAACCTCACCACTCTGGATGGTAGTGATATTCATCTCAGCATTTGCAGGCGGTTTTTTTGGTGGTATCCTTTACAAGGAGCATAAAGAACGGAAATCTCTGAAAAGGGAGATATTGAAGAGTGATGAGGAGAGGGTTCTTGAGATCTTGAAGGAGGGGTCGGTTCTCCAAAGCGAACTCGTCAAACATCTCGGTGTCTCAAAAGCAAAAATCAGCATTCTCCTTAGGGAAATGGAAGAGAAAGGCCTCATAGAAAGGATACGTGAAGGAAGGAGCTACAGAATTCAGCTCAGGGAAAGGTAACTCTCCGTTCTAAATATCTGCCAGATACTGTCAGGAGTTAGACAACCCGCATACCAGATTATCATCAGATACTCCCACCGGTTATCCTGACAGTATCTCTTCATCGGTATTCTCAGAATGCTTCTGTAGGCGATAAAATTGATCTATGCTAAGCACGTCCAGATTATCCTATACAATACCGTTTAGGTAAGTCTGCTTGAGAAGGATAGTATATCTATGACCGGCCTTGCGAGTATAGGAAAGTTTTGAGAAGATGCTTAGTTTTGTTCATTTCTTTATTCAGGTTTCTTTTGGTTAATAAGATTCCTGAAGCTGCAGTTGGAAAGTAAAAACTCACGAAAAAAAAAGCGTAATAAATTACAAATAGTAAAAGGAAAAAATTTATAAGTTTTTAAGTCAAAATTAGTATTGCATTATTTAGTAGGAGGTGCAAGCATGAGGAGGAAGTCAGTCCTCGTATTTTTGTCTGTGCTGTTAATAGTGACAGCAGTGGGGTACATTCAGGCGGCTCCTGTTGGTGGAGCTAAATTGACCCTCGTTGATGAAACTGGAAGGCCTTTAACTTATTATGGTAAAGTTTATTACACTATCTGGACTTTTGACGAGAATGGAAACATAAAAATCCTGAGTAAAGGAAGTTTGGAGAAGCGCTTTATATTCTCCAATAATGTTGTTAAACTTTCCTCCTCAAACTTTAGGATGGCAAAAGAAATCGCCAGGAAGAAAGGCTCTAAAACAGCTTTTATAGGCGTTGACGTATGGGTAGTTAAGGATGGGAAACTTTACACACTCCCCCCAGAAAGCTTTGAAACAGGATTAACTGAGAACACATTTGCAGAGAACATTAAACTCAAAATAAACCTCAAGGAGGCGAGAGTGAAAGAGTTGAAAAAGCTTGAGGAGAAAGAGAAAACATCAACAATTCGGCCCATGGCGCACGACGTGTACTACATCTGGGAAACCGTAAAGCAAAAACCGTACAAGAATGTAGAAATCCCCATCCTCATAATTCACAATAAGGCTGGAAGTGAGGTTTTCGGGACAGCAGACATTGCGGTACAGGTTCAAAAATACTGGGGGCCAGACGTTACAGTGGCATTCGGCGATCAAATTTCCAAAAAAGTAAAGTTCGACCCGAGTTCGATAACCGTTAAAGTTCTCGGCAGGTCAATAACAGATTATTACTCTGGAGGTGATGATGTTACTGTTCCTTCATACTCGTGGGGTTATGTATGGGTAAAAGGCACAGTGCATTACATTTATCAAAAGGAGTACATTTGTACGGCATGGTGCTATCCCACAGGAAATGAAAGATACTTCGCAAAAATCGACAGCTTCTCAATAAAAAGAAAATCTGGGAATATACAGGTTATTACAAGTGGTGCAACCCTTGGAAGACCATCTTATAACTTCCCGGACGAGTGGATGAGAAAATCAACAGGGATAAGTGGTTCTATAGGAGACCGAATAGGGATTGACGAATTTTATGGCAGGATATATGCTGGGAGTGATGGGCATAGTTTTGGTGTTGGGGTGCCTGTTGGGGCGATTCTGGAGGCGTTAAGCGGTGGCTCACTTCCGGATTGGTTTAATACCCTCACTGTTGGCTTCAGTACGGGTGATTATGCAAGTTACGTCATGCTGGGACACTTAACAAATAATGGACCTCAGAGCACTGTAACCTTCTATGCGATGGAGAGTAAGTATAAGGTTAGAATACCAGTGCACCACTGGTATGGTACTACATATGAGAATATGAACGTGCCGGTTGGTCTTTACGTTGAAGTTTCTTAGGTTATTTTCTTTTTGTTTTAATATTTTTTGAGTTGGCTGTTTGAGGGGGAGATAACTATCAGTGCAAATCAGAGGTATAAAGAGTGCTCATGAGATGAAGCTTCCAGTGAAAAACATTGTATGACCTACTTATCCTTTTATATTAAAGTCCTGATGCTTTTCAATTTCATGACAGGAGTTAATCCCCATAGCCCCTGTATATTTCAAGATGCCTGCTTGCTCTTCCTCTTATTGGTTTCCCCATGAGCCTAACAATTTCATCGGCCTGTGCCTTACCGTGTCTGAGCATCTTTCTCTCTGTCTTTATCTTCTCAACCTTGAAGGTGTATCCGCCGACCTCAAGAACCTCACCGACGACAAATTCCGCGTCCCTTCTAACTTTCACCTTAAAGGACTGGGTTACTCCCTTGGGCAGGTATATTGAAACTCCTATAACCCGGGGGTAGGTGAGGCTCTCACCCCAGAGGGTCTTTATCTCCCCTATCTTCCCTCTTTCTACCCTCTTGTCTCCTTCAAGCTCGATGCTGGTTATTCTGACCTCGTCTCCTTCAATCTCTACTATATCCCCGATGCTTATCTCCTCCCCCTCAGGAAGTTCTGCTTCGCCTTTAAAACTCATTTCATGCTTGCTGATTATGAGCGGGACTTTAACGAGCTTTGGAAGTGTTACATGCCACACGTTCCTGCATTCCTTGCACCTAAGCGTTAGCTCTCTGCCTCTCTCCTTAATAACCTCAACATCCTCACTTCCACATTCAGGACATATAAAATACTCTTCCATCTTTCCTCACCTCTCGATGCTTTTATCGGTCGTTTATAAACCTACCTTCCTGGCAGGTCATACTGTCAGGATAACCGGTGGGAGTATCTGATGATAATCTGGTATGCGGGTTGTCTAACTCCTGACAGTATCGATGAAGAGATACTGTCAAGATAACCCGTGAGAACACCTGATAATAAATCCGGTATGACCATTAAGCGGGCCCTCTAACTTATCCTGACAGTATCGATGAAGAGAACGAAAGTCTTTTAAATATCCCAATGAAATTGAACCCGTCAAAACTCGATGAACGATGAGGTTTCGGAGGGATGTGAAATGGCAAAACCAAGTTACGTCAAGTTTGAGGTTCCAGCTGAGCTCGCTGAGAAAGCTCTTGAGGCTGTTGAGATTGCTAGAGATACTGGAAGAATTAGGAAGGGAACAAACGAAACAACAAAGGCCGTTGAGAGAGGACAAGCAAAGCTTGTGATTATAGCGGAGGATGTTGATCCAGAGGAGATTGTGGCTCACCTTCCACCACTCTGTGAGGAGAAGGAGATACCCTACATTTACGTTCCAAAAAAGAAGGAGCTCGGTGCTGCGGCTGGTATTGAGGTTCCATCAGCCAGTGTTGCAATCCTTGAGCCCGGC
>JAMOPD010000008.1 GCA_027064745.1 Thermococcaceae archaeon | reverse complement strand
GGCTTTCGTTCATCGAGTCAACCCCGAAGTTTTCACCCCTCTCAAAGGCCTCGTACTTGCCGAGCTCGGCGTTGATATCGAGAACTTCAAAGCCCGCCTTCCTCAGTTCCCCGATGAGGGCCGAGTGCTTCTCCATCAAAGCCCTCTCGCGCTCGGCCGAGAGGGCCGTTGGTCTGGGGTCTGTGAAGGTGACAACGGCAAGCATCTTTCTTCACCCCTTTACAGCCCCACTTGTGTATCCTCTTATTAGATATTTTCCAAGGACGATCATGATGAAAAGTGTGGGTATTGCAACTATTAGCGCTCCTGCCATTTGGATGTTCCAGTTCGCCACAAAGCTTCCCTTCAGGTTTGCAAGCTTAACAGTCGCGGGCATTGCTTCTTCTCCTCTCGTCAACACAACGCCAAAGAGATAATCGTTCCAGATGTTTGTAAATTGATATATCGCAGTTACAACAAACGCGGGTATTGAGATTGGGAATACTACGCTTGTGTATATCTTCAGGGGACTTGCTCCATCGACCTTTGCAGCCTCAATAAGTTCATCTGGAACTTCATGATAGTAGTTTGTAAACAACAGGGTTGTTATTGGAACTCCATAAGCAGTGTGTGTCAAAATCATCCCGGGAATTGTGTTGTAGAGACCTAATTTGGTTATAATTCTGAGTAAAGGTATTAAAATCGATTGATAAGGCAGAAATATGCCAAGAGTTATAAACATTAGGAGCTTTTTAGACGTTGACCCCTTTAGAAGCTTTGAAAGAGCATAGCCGGTTATTGAACCTATCATAACTGAAAATATCGTTGCAAATGTTGTAAAGAGTAAGCTGTTAAGAATGGGCTTCCTTAACTCGGAGAAAGCAGTTTTATAAGCACCAAAGTACGGGGGTAGCACAAGCTGAATCGGGGTTGTCATTGTAACTTGCTTACCGGTTTTTAATGAAGTTGTTATCGCACTCCAGAGGGGAAGTAGGTATACGAATGCGAGGAATATGAGAACAACATAGAGGATTAACCTCCCTGCCCTCATTCTTTTTCACCCCTATAGCTCCAGTAGAGGTACGGTAAAACTATCGCAAAGGACAACAGGAGGAGTATTGTGGCTATGGAGGCCCCATAGGCAAATTTTGTTTTTGCAAATGTCTCCTTATACATCTCAACGGCTAAGATAAATGTTGAGGTTCCGGGGCCTCCGGAGGTAAGAACCCAGATGAAATCGAACGCCTTGAGTGAGAACACCATTAGCACTACGAACGCACTGAGGGTAGGCTTCTTGAGTTGGGGAATTATAACGTATCTATAAAGTTGTAGAGGTGTTGCACCATCTATAATTGCGGCCTCATACTGTTCGGTTGATATCGATCTGAGGCCTGCCAGATAAATTACCATTGTGTAACCTGAGAACTGCCAGATTAGGGCGAGGATTACTGCGTAGAGCGCCACGTGAGGATCAGTAATCCAGTTGCTCTTGAGGAAGTCTAGATGTAACATACTGAAAAGGGTATTAAGTACTCCGTCGGAAGGGTCATACATCCATGCCCAGAGTGTAGCTGTAACTACAAAAGAGAGGGCAAAAGGCAAGGTATAAATTGTTCTAAATCCATTTTCAAACTTTATCTTTCTATCTAGAAGAACTGCAAGGAGAAGCCCTATAAAAAGAGAACCTGGAACGAACAGAATTATCAATATTATGTTGTTCCTAAATGATGTCCAGAAAACTGGATCATGAAAGAGAGTTCGGTAATTCTCAAGTCCAACAAACCGATAAGATGGAATTAACCCCTTCCAGTCTGTAAATGAGATATAAACATTCCATGCTATTGCAAAGTATACGAAAACTAACACGAGAGCAATGGCCGGTGTTAAAAACAAAAGAGAATAGAGGGATTCCTCCCTTAGTTTTGATCTCACAACCAGACCTCCTTAGGTGAGCTTCCACTCCTTGATCTTGTTCGGCAGGAGATCCTGCTTGACTGCGTTGACTATGGACTTCGCCGTTTCATCAACGTTCTTGTTTGTTACAAAGGTTGATATTATATCGTTGAGATCTGAGAGGAATGCTGGGGGAACGGCACTTCCGTGAGTTATGCTCGGCACGAGTTTCGTGCTTGAGCTCCTGAGGTCCTTTATGAATTCTTTTTGTATTGGACCATATGGATCTAGTGGAGCATCGTTCCTAGCCGGTATTGAACCTTTTATCGGATTGAAGGTGTTCTGGGCCTCAACAGTCCCGATAAAGCTGAGCCACTTCTTGGCAGTCTCAGGATGAGCAGCTTTGGTTGGCAGGACAAACGTGTCTATGACAAGATCGTAGACATCCGAGGGTAAGACAATTGCCCCGTAATCAACATTGGGCTTCCATCCCTTGGCCTTGAAATATCCGTTCGCCCAGTCTCCCATTATCGTCATCGCAGCATCTCCTTTATAGACTAGACCGCATGCCTCGTCCCATGTCTTTGCCGCGTGGTCCGAGTTAACGTAATTGAGGTACTCAGCGTACGCTTCAAGAACCTTCTTCAGTGTTGGGTTGCTCGGGTCGGTTATCTTTCCATTGATAAAGTCCTGATAGAACTGAACTCCTCCCACGGACAACATTATAACCTCAAAGGCATGAGTAGCTGGCCATTTGTTCCTGTCTCCAAGTGCAAATGGGGTTATCCCCTTACTCTTTAGCTCTTGGGCGACCTTAATCAGGTCGTCAAAGCTCTTGATGCTGTTGGGGTCAATACCATATTTTTCAAATATGTGCTTGTTGTACCAGATGACATTTGCTCTGTGGACATTCACTGGAACGGCATAATAATGTCCGTTGAACATTACCATCTGCTGGATAACTTGCGGATAGTGTTTTTTCATATCCTCGGTCCATATATCATCTATTGGAGTAAGCTGGCCCGCCTTTATATAGGGAGACATCTCATAACCTGCATGAACTTGGAACGTGTCAGGAGGTTTGCCTGCAAGTATCAATGACTGAAGAATCATTTTCATGTTAACTCCAGCACCACCGCTTACGGGATTTGCCTTTATCTCAATGTTGGGGTATTTCTCCTTGAATTTTTTGAAAACAGCTTCAATGGCTTCCTTCTCTCCACCAGCAGTCCACCAGTGATAGATTTCGAGAACATTCTGTTCGGGGGCTCCAGATTTCGTTGCAGTACTGGTGGCAGAAGTTTTTGTTGTAGTCCCACTGCTTATACATCCACTAGCGATCACTCCAAAAACAAGAAAAAATACTAACAAGAGGCTGTAGATGGCTTTTTTCATGGGAGCACCTCCCCACAGGGGGATTCTCAATTAAAATGACACTAGTGGAAGTATTTAATCTTTTCGTTTCTAAACAAAAGTTTTTAATTGAGTAATTAACTAACCTTGGTTAAAATATTGTTTTTCCTGTTTTTTTGTCGAAGGTGTGAATCTTGCGCATGTCGAAGACTACGTCAACTTCTTGGTTTTCTTTCACTTTTGATTCAGCTCTAAAGGAGCCGAGGAAGGTTATCCTTCCAACGCGCAGGTGGACAATCTTCTCACTCCCCAAGTTCTCAATAATCTCCACTATAGCACGAACCATGTTCTCGCCGGGAATCTTAACTTGCGCGAACATGGCATCATAAATGTCCTCTGGTCTTATGCCAAAAATGACCTCCCTGCCGATGTAACCCCCGTCTTCTAGAGCTTCAAACTGGTCTGGCAAGAGTTTGAGTTTGAATTCTCCAAAGTCTGCGAAGCCGTCTTCAGTTATTGTCGCGTCCATGAAGTTCATTGGAGGTGTTCCTATGAAGCCTGCGACGAAGGTGTTTGCAGGCTTGTCGTAAACCTCATCCGGCGTTCCAACTTGTTGTAGAACACCCTGATTTATCACGGCAATCCTGTCGCCCATCGTCATAGCCTCAACCTGATCGTGCGTCACGTAAATCGTCGTAACGCCAAGCTGTCTCTGTAACTTCTTTAATTCCGCGCGCATTTTGACTCTTAATTTAGCGTCGAGGTTGCTTAAGGGCTCGTCCATAAGGAAAACCTTGGGTTTTCTAACTATTGCCCTCCCGAGGGCTACCCTCTGCCGCTGTCCACCACTCAACTCTCTTGGCTTTCTGTTTAAGAGTTCTGTTAGTCCAAGCATTTCCGCGACTTCCCTAACTCTTCTGTCGATTTCTTGTTTCGGTACTTTTCTCAACTTGAGGGGAAAGGCTATGTTATCATAGACGGTCATGTGGGGGTAGAGTGCATAGCTTTGGAAGACCATTGCTATATCCCTGTCTTTTGGTGGGATGAAGACTCCCTTCTCGGGGTCTGCTACTAGTTTGTCGCCAATGTATATTTGGCCTTTGGTGGGCTCTTCCAAGCCGGCAATCATTCTGAGGGTTGTCGTTTTTCCACACCCTGAAGGTCCTAAAAGAATCATGAACTCCCCATCCCTAACTTCAAGGTTCATGTCCTTGACCGCAATAACATCACCAAACCGCTTCCAAACATTGATGAGTCTTACCTCCGCCATAACATCACCCCATGAGGGGGAACTTCTACATCTAAAAATTACTCAAACTAATGAGGTTTAAATACCTTTTTCACAATGCTATTAGGAAGTTCTCTCAATGGACATCCTTTTGTTACGCTTAAAGCACAATAAAAACGCAAAGGATTTAATTAGGAATGCAGGTGAACTAGGAGAGGGGATATGTATGATAGTCAGCCTTGGGGAAGTTCTAATTGACATGATAGCACTTGATGATAAACCATTGGCTATTGTAGAAAGGTTTGAGAAGCATCCCGGCGGTGCTCCCGCAAACGTTGCCGTCGGCCTTTCAAGGCTCGGCGTTGAGAGTGCGCTGGTAAGCAAGGTCGGCGACGACCCCTTTGGGGACTTTCTG
>JAMOPD010000007.1 GCA_027064745.1 Thermococcaceae archaeon | reverse complement strand
GAACGTTTTCGTACTAATGTAATATCATGTCCATATAAATGCCTTTCGGCAAAAAACCGAAACTTTTTCGTTTTTAAACTAAAGGGTATGCATGGGAAAAAGAAAAGGAACTTTAAGAATCATTTTTGGAAGAGGCCGAGATGTTACTTTCAGATTATTCTATCTCCACTAGTGGTTGTCCTGTGTCGACGGTGTTGCCTTCTTTTACGAGGATTTTCTTGACTACTCCATCCTTTGGAGAGGGTATTTCGTTCTCCATCTTCATGGCTTCGAGCACGAGTAATCCTTGTCCAGTTTTAACTTCTTCACCCTCCCTCACGAGTATTCTGAGAATCTTACCCGGCATTGGCGAAACCACAACACCCTCCCCAGCCGGAACTGCCGACGCAACACGAGCCGGAGCTGGGGCAGAAACTGCTGTTGAAGGCCTTGAAGGAGCTGAAACTCCAGTCTGTACATGGCTCGCGCCGACTATCTGGGGCAGATATTTAAGGGTACTTATGTCAGCTCCTTCAATGCCTACCTCATATTCAATGCCATTTATGCTTATCTTGAGTATCTGCCCTTTGGGTTTTTCACGTACTGGCTCCAATCTTCCTTCTTTTCTCAGCTTGAAGAACTCTAGAGCGACCTCAGGGAATAGGCAGTATGTGAGAACGTCCTCCTCTTTCTCCAGATAGCCGAGTTCTTCCAGTTTCTTTCTGCATTCTTCGAGCTTGGGCTTAAGCAACTCTCCAGGCCGGCATGTTATTGGTTTTTCATCTCCGAGGATGAGCCTTTGTACCTCTTTCTTTATTGGAGCAGGTGGTCTACCGTAGAGCCCTTTGACATAGTTCTTTGTCTCCTCGTTTATCATCTTGTACCTTCCGAAGAGGACGTTGAGCACTGCTTGAGTTCCAACTATTTGACTGGTTGGAGTTACCAATGGGGGCCATCCAAGCTCCTCTCTGACTTTTGGAATCTCCTCAAGAACCTCATCCAACCTGTCGAGTGCTTTCATCTCCCTGAGCTGGCTTATAAGGTTGGAGTACATGCCCCCAGGGACCTGGTATCTGAGGACGTAGGGGTTCACCATCAACGCTCTTTTGCTTAACAAACCCCAGTACTTTTCTTCTAGTAGGGTTTTCAGATAGCGTGACACTTGGTGGATGAGTTCCCTGTCTAAATGAGAACCAACAGCTTCCGGAAGTGCATGCCATATTGTCTGTATCCCTGGCTGTGCTGTTCCGAATGCCAGAGGACTTATGGCACTGTCTATAAAATCTGCTCCAGCTTCTACAGCTTTTAAATAAATTGCAACCGCCATTCCAGTTGTTGAATGTGTGTGGACATTTACTGGGACGCCGTAGCGCTCCTTTATCTCGCTCACCAGTTCATATGCCCTCCATGGTGTCAGCAGGCCTGCCATGTCTTTGATTGTAATGACATCAACGTCCAGCGCGAGCAGCTCTTCCGCTTTTTTCATGTAGTACTCCAGCGTGAATACTCTGCCTGTGGTATAGGACATAGCTCCCTGAACCTCTGCCCCTACCTCTTTGGCTGTTTTTATTGCCAGTTTCATGTTTCTCACATCGTTGAGGGCATCGAAGATGCGGAAGATGTCTATACCGTTCTTGTGGGCCAGCTCAACGAACTTCTCGACGACGTCGTCCGGGTAATGCCTGTAGCCAACGACGTTCTGACCCCTGAGGAGCATTTGGAGCTTCGTCTTCCTTACCTGCTCCCTGAGGAGTCTGAGCCTTTCCCAAGGGTCTTCGCGGAGGTATCTTATAGCCACATCAAAAGTGGCCCCACCCCATACTTCCATTGAGTAAAAACCTATCCTGTCCATCTTCTCTGCAATCTTTAGCATGTCTTCTGTACGAAGGCGGGTTGCTATCAGAGACTGGTGGGCATCTCTAAATGTAGTGTCTATTACTCTGACCATACTAATCACCTATATAAAATGGTTCGAAAAAGCGCATATATATTTTGTCTTGTTATAGCTTACATCTAAAAATTGAAATTAGAGATATAAATGAAAAATACAGGTTAAATTACATTAGCCCTTCCGCTTTTGCCGCCTCCTCCGGCTCCTCGTTGCGGTGGACAACTCTGAGGAGAGCCTTTATCATGGGTTCTGGATTTTCACGCTGGAAGATGTTCCTCCCCACGACGGCTCCTGCTCCTCCAGCCTCAACCACATTATAAACAACTCTGAGGAAGTCAACCGGGTTTTCTGCTTTCGCTCCTCCACTGAGAAGAACCGGAACGCCAGCTGCTGCCTCAACGACCTTGGCGAAGGTCTCCCTTGAGCCCGTCCAGTAGGTCTTTATCATGTCTGCCCCGCTTTCTGCTGCAGCTCTGGCTCCATACATAACGACGCGGTAGTCCTCCTTTCTACCATAGCGCTCGTTGATGTAAGGCCCACGCGGATAGGCAAACTGCACAACTGGGAAGCCAAGGTCGTGGGCATAACTGGCTATCTCGGCGAACTGGCGCATCATAACATCCTCCTGTGGTGAGCCCCAGTAAACGGTGGCAGCTATGGCATCGGCGCCGAGCTTTATGGCGTCTTCAACATAGCCGAGCTGGCTCTGGAGCAGCTGGTCATCCTTCGGGCGGAGGTTTGTTTTGCTCGTGAGTTTGACCATGAGCCCACGATCAGCTTTAACTTCATCCCCAGCAATTCTTACAAGACCTGGAAGCATCATAACGCCATCAATGCCAGCGCGCATGACTTTTCTGACGATTACTCTCGGATTTATATGCTCCCAGTGCTCCTCAAAATCTGTAGGGCCGTGTTCAAAGCCATGATCCATCGCAAAAATAAGAGCCCTTCCGTCCCTACGGAAGAATCTCTTGAGCCTCCTTCTTATCCCAACACTTTGATATGCATCCATACTAATCACCGGGAGTGATATTATGTTGGAGGATTTAAGCTTTTCTTTTCTGTACTGGATACTGTCAGGATAGATCAGGCTTAATAGTTATACTGAATCCCACCGATTATCCTGACAGTATGCTGTACTGTGGTTGGTATTAGTAGATTCTCAGATTGGATTTTTTTGCATGTGTGTCACATCTGATTGGTGTTCCTGGGTTTATGTCACTTAAATCCACTGGCACTCTCTCCTGTAATTCATCGTTAATCGGAATCACGAAAGTAAAAGCTCCAGTGGAGTATGCATTCAAAGTCAAACTGCTTGGGTTTGGAATTACCAAATTGTCAGCACTGCTCTTATCGTAAATCTCACCACCGGCAAAGTAAATGTTAGTAATCCAAATGTCCTCTGCAGTACCTCCTAAGTTCTCCACATCAACACGACAGGACACTGAATTCACACCCTCCGTGACGAATTCTGGATTACAAGTCATTACCGCACTAATACTTTCCTGTGAATTCACTGTTATCACTTTTTCGTCTTCCTCCTGACCATTGACTATGAGGTAAAACTTATAAGTACCGGGGTTTTCAAGGTTAAAGTCAAACCAGTCCTGATGCTTCCCAAGAGGATCAAAGTCAACCTCAGCCTCCTTGACCTTAATAACACTATGCCACACACCATCCGGCGAAGTGTAAGCATAATACACCCTAACCGGAATAGAATGCCTTGGGACGTTTTCATAATTCCTGACAATAAGAGCGAACCTCACCTTAACACCCACTGAAACATCACCACTAACCATACTGTTTTTGCTTTCTCTCCAATGCTTCAATTTCTCTAATAGCCTGCTGAAGCATCCTCAAGGACTTCCAATAAAGAATGAATGTAAACACTGCCACTATCAAGATTCCCAAAATGCTCTTCCATGGCAAATTTTGCTCAGTAATTCCTCCTATTAAACTCCATATTCATAATTGCTATTACGGGAAAATGGATTTTTATAATGATCCTTGATGTCAAATTTTTTGGCATAGTTATTTTTCCTATTCTGTAAAGGATGTATGCTAGGATTACTGAACTTAGCACATAACTACCCTCGCTTTTTATTGCAGACATAATGTTTCCTATTGTATATACTAGGGATAACCAAGGAGCTAAAAGTAGTAAAGTTAAGCAGGAAGTAAAACTATCTTTATCCTTAACAATCCACGCAACTAAAATGATTACTAAATACGTTAACATTGTTGATGTAAATAGAAAAAAGGAAAAAATCAACGCTCATAACTTCATCCCTCCACTACAGCATTGTTGTTGTTTCTTCATTTGATCAATTGAAGGAGATTCATAGCACAGTAGATCACAAATAAGCAGTAAGTTAAGGGAACAATGGGATATTCATAGAGTACCATCCATGCAAGTATCATCAGTATTGAGTAATATGCAAGAGTGATGTTCCTGCTAATTTTCTTCTGTAATACATACGTCAGCAACTCTCCTAGCCCTGATAAGATTATAGCCTTAAGGAGGAAGTCAAACAAACCTGAAGTATGCAATAATGCCATGAAAACCACTAATGAGAGAAGTGGATAGCTCAGGAGTTTATCAACTCTGTACCATCTTGGAGTTTTATCTACAGGTGTTACAAGAATAATTCCTACAGTCCATAAAGAGACTCCGATGAGGGTGTAGCCACACCACTCGTAATCGAATACCCGAGCACAATATGCGGTGTATATCAGGATTATGGCATTGATAAAAATTGAAAGGAGAAAGAATTTCTTTCTCAGCTCCATATTTCATCCCCCAATGACATTATTGTTATCTTCATCTGATGGAGTTGGTGCTCTGGCCCAGTTGATGACATCTCTCATTGTTAATCCCCATGAAATGAGGTTCAGAATCGGTGTAACCTTCGCTACTACCTTTCCTAATGGCCCGCTAACCACAGTTTCCAATTGGCCAATGTGTTCAGCCACTTTCTGGAGTATTGAGTTTGCTATACCTAT
>JAMOPD010000006.1 GCA_027064745.1 Thermococcaceae archaeon | reverse complement strand
GTTTGACAAATTAAACCTCATGACGAAAGCTCCCCCCTCTTGTGCTTCATGAGGAGATACAGGAAGAATGGAGCTCCTATGAGCGCGGTTATTATCCCTACTGGTATGTCTTGAGGCCTGTTTATGGTTCTTGCTATCAGGTCAGCTGAAACAGTCAGAAAGCCCCCGAAGAGCGCCGCTGTTGGCAGGAGCCTTTTATGATTCGGTCCCACCAGCATTCTCATGATGTGCGGGCTTACGAGCCCGATAAACCCGATTATTCCAGATGCTGAGACTGCCAGAGCCGTCATCATAGCAATGACGAAAATTATGAGCTTCCTGTAGAGATCCAGATCAAGCCCGAGAGCAATGCTCTCCTCACCGAAGAGAAGGAGGTTCAGTTCTTTCCACCTCCACAAGAGAAATGCAAATCCCAGAAGAGAAGATATGAAAACCTTCCCAACTTTTCCCCAGGTTGCCCCATTGAAGCTCCCCATGAGCCAGAGCCATGTTGCGTGGGTGTTCTCTGGGTTTATGTATATCAGGTAAGAAGTTGCGGCATTAGCTAAAAACCCGAAAGCTATTCCCGCTAGGAGAAGAGTATCAACTGGTATATGCCCATTCACTTTGGAGACGTTGTAGACGAGGAATACAGCAAAGAGAGAAAAGATGAGGGCTGAGCTTTCTACATATTGCGGGAAGTAGAGGGCTGCGAGAGCCACTCCAACGGCGGCGCCTCCACTTATCCCAAGAATGTATGGGTCAGCTAAAGGATTCTTGAAGAGGGCCTGAGAGGCGACACCTGCAGAAGCCAAACTGAGACCTACCAGATAGGCCAGCAGAACCCTTGGAAACCTTATCTCCCATATTATCGTGAAATAGACGTTTGAGGGCTTTTCTATCATTCCCAGAGTTGATTTAATGCCGAGGGCTATACTCTCCGTTATCCTGCTGAATGAAAGACTCACGGAGCCGATGTAGACTCCAAGGAGTATGCTGAGGGCTGAAAGCACCACTAGTGCCGGCAGTACCCGCTTCATGGTTTTGGATTATTTGTCCATCGTTTAAACTTTTCCCTCACTCCAGAGGGGATCTTCCATATTTAAGAAACACCCTGAGTTCAGGATTTTTCCTCCTCAGATGATTTAAAAGTGCCTCAAGTTCGGCTTTAAACAGCTTCTGCTCTATCTTTACACCCTCATGCGCTTTTTGGAGAGGCCGTATGTAGCCGTTGCTCTCATGCCACAGTAATCTTGCCAGCAATTCATCACCAATCTTTCTGTTTGACTGGAGAAGGTAGATTACCCCTCCTTTCATGGTTCTTACGTATGCCATCGGGACGCCTTCGGCTATGTATCTATCAACGAGTGGGAAGTGTTTTTTGAGGGCTTTTGGCAGCCTGTGGCTTATGGCTCTGCTGCCTTGCGTTATGATGTAGTAACCCGGCTTTTCCTCCCCAAAGACCTTTCTGAGGTATGCATCAAGGAACGGGACATCGACGGCTTTTATGCCCAGTTTCTCCGTTATCTTCCGGTTGTAGAAGCTTTTGGCTATGTAGATTAGATCCTTCTGCAGAAGCCTTTCAAGTGAGTAGAGGTATTCAAGGTAGCCAAGAACGACATGGATTGAGTTCCTCGCATCCTCAATGGAGAGCTTCTTCTCCTCCCCGTACTCTTCGAGCTTTTCAGCTATTTCCATCAGTGCCATCTGTGGATTTTCGGCCTTTACGGCCTCTTTAAGCATCTTGAATACCCCGTCGTAGTTGGTTACAGGCTTGCTTTCCATAGCTCTATAGTATTCGGCATAATCGTCGAGAGCCTCATCTGCCAGAATTACACCCTCCCTCAGCTCCCTTTTCCGTTCGAGCTGCCGGGACAGTTCATCATAATGTTCCTCCAGTTTTTTGACAAAGTCATCAACGAGCTCTTCAAGCTTGTCATCTCCGAGGGTCTCGCTTATAGTCGTTATTCCCCTGACGCTTTCCGGATAGACAGGAGGCCTAGTTAGGGAACCGGTTAGGGTTCCATCCATCAGAATCATGTGCTCATCGCCAACCAATGCCCCTATCTTGTTTTCAAGGGTTTCCATCTGAAGTCTTATAATCTGGTCTGATATGCCCTGATTGTAGAGCATAGCATTTGTGTATACCATCCTCGCATTTGGTCCATTCCCAAAGGCAAAGGATGAGACAGTGTATATTATCGTCCCACTGAGTCTCTGCTTTCCCTGGCTTCCGTCGACGGCATAGACCTTGCTTGGTTTCCTTTCTGGAAGTTCCCGCCATTCTATTTTGCCTTTGAGGGCTCTTTCAGCCTCTTCAAGTTCCCTCTCTAACAGCTCTCCGATCCTGTCAGCCTGTGCCCTTGAAATCAGCCGGTACATACCTTTTCCCTCCATTCTTAACCCATTTAATCCCTCTCTAACAGCTCTCCGATCCTGTCAGCCTGTGCCCTTGAAATCAGCCGGTACATACTCCTACCCCCTAAGAGACCTCAACCTCTTCAATCTTTGATACTCCGTTTTCGAGCCTGACTCTAACAACCCTGTCAGCAGCATCTTTAAGCTCTTCATCGTGTGATACTATAATGACTTGGGGAATTTTCCTCAGATAGCGCTCCATTATATCAACGAGCCTTCTTCTTCTTTCTTCATCGAGGTATGGGGTTGGTTCATCCATTATAAGCAGGGGCATCTCTCCGGCAAGATACAAAGATAAGGCAAGCCTGAACGCCAGTCCAAGAGCTATTCTCTCCCCTCCACTGAGGAAGGACAGATCCCTTTCCTCACCATTATAAACGACGCCTAGGACAACCTTGTTCTCCAGAGCCTTTACGGTTATCCCCGAATATTTCTCCTCGCTCAGCTCTTCGAAAATCTCGCTCGCATATTCTCCGACTCTAGCGAGAGAATCTTCCTTAAGGATGTTTTTATACTGCCTGACCTTCTCTCTGAGCTCCTGAACCCTCTCTCTTGCCTTTTTTAGGTTCTCAAGCTCCTTCTTCTTGAGCTTTATATTCTCTTTTTCCTTTCTGAGCTCCTCAATGCGTTCCATAAGCTCCTTCTTCCTCTCTTCAAGGTGCTTCTGCTCCTCTCTCATCCTCACGAGCTCTTCTCTCTTCTCTATGCGGATTTTCTTCAGGGCTTCATGCTTCTCTCTGCTGTATTTTTTCCGGGCGGACTCAAGCTTTTCTCTGATCTCCTCAAGCTCCCGTGATACTTGTTTTCTCTCGCTCTGCAGTTGTTTGAGTCTTACCTCCTCATCCTCCAGCTTTTTCCTTTCCTCAGGTAGCCTCTCTACGGATGGCAGGAGCTTAAGATACTGCTCGTAAACCGGTTTAAGTTCTTCAACCTTTGTCTTGAGTTCCTCTATCCCCCCAAATCCCAGCTCTCCGAGCTTTTTCTCATAACCCTTGAGTTCATTCTTCAGCTCCTCAACCTTTCTCCTCAGATATTCCTTCTTCTTCTCGAATGCGGCCTTCCTTTCAACCTCTTCCCCAAGCTTTCCAAGTTCTCCCAGAAGCTTTCCTCTCTCCTGAGAAAGCTCATCATATTTCCGGGCTTTTTTCTCAAGCTCTTTAATGTTCAACCTGTTCAGCTTTTCTCGGAGTTCCTTTTTTTGCTTCAGCAGCTCCTTTTCCTTCACCAGCTCCTTTTCCCTCTTCAGGGTTTTTTCGACTTCAAAAAGCTCCCGCCTCAGCTCTTTCTCCTTTCCATCGAGGTTTTTGAGCTCTTCCTTATATTTCTTCAGCTCAATACTGTACTCATCGAGCAGCTTCTTCTTGTGCTTTTCAGTGAGCTTTGCCCCGCATACAGGGCATTTTCCTCTCGCCTTTTTAAGTTCAAGAGTCGCTCTGCTCTTTTCCCTGATGGCGTTTCTTAGTTCTCCCTGTTTTTCGTTTATCCTGTTGATCTCTTCGATAATGCTCTCTCTCCGTGCCTTTGCGCTTTCAATCTCCTTCTCCAGCCTTTCAATTTCTCCCTGGTTCATCTTACTTCTTTCTTCTAGTGATTTGAGACTGTTCTGGATTCTCAAAGCTTCGTTGTATTCCTCCATCGCTGTCTTTAGCTTTTCAATTTCCCTCTCAATCCTCTGGATTTTCTTATCCAGCTTATTGATTTCATCCTCTTTTTTCTCCAGCTCCTTTATGCGCTCTTCAAAACCCTGAATCTGCCCTTCGTATCCTTGGATAATCTTTTCGGATTTTTCTTTCTTTTCTCTAAACTCTTCATAAAATCTGACCAGCCGAGTGTATTCCTTCGCTTGGGGTTCTATCTTTTTAAGCTCTTTCTCTCTGTGCTCAAACTCTTCAATCCTTTTCCTTCTCTCCTCCAGCGAGGATATCAAACCCTTTATCTGTGCCTGAATTTCCTTTAGAGTGCCCTCTTTCTCTTTCTCAAGAGACGTGAGTTTGGTGATTTCATCGGCGAGACTATCCAGCTCCTTCAGCTCTTCCTCTATTCCCTGAACTTCCTTTCTCAGTTGTGGGATTTTTGGAGAAATCTCATTGAGGGCTTTAATGGTGTCCCTAAGGTTTTTCTCGGCCTCGTTTATCATGCTATCTATATTCTTCATTGATTCCAGATATGCTTCAATTCCTCTTATCTGGCTCTCAATTGTTTTTCTAACTTCGAGGAGATTTTTGTATGCATTTTCATATTTATCCAGCCCAAGAACCTTCCTTACTATCTTCTCTCTACTTTCATCGCTCTCAAGAATGGCATCTATCTCGCCTTGTCTTATGTAGATGGCATTGACGAACACATCATAGGGTATCATCTTCTCTATCCAGTCCCTGACTTTTTTCTGGTTTATCTCAAGCGTGTTCCATTTCCCGTTTTCCAGGTATTTCACATGCGCCAAACCCCGGGTTATGTTGCGGTGTATCTGGTACTTTACACCGTCCTTCTCAAAGAAAATTGTAATTTCACTGCTCTTTCCACCGACGCGCAGGAAGCTGTCTTTTTTAAGGTCTTTGGGTCTTGTGGGCCAGTAGAAACCTACGAGAATCGCATCAAGGAGAGAGCTCTTGCCACTCCCATTCTGGCCGATCAGGAGATTTATCCCCTCGGTAAAGCTCACCTTTGTATATTCATGAGAGCGAAAATCCCTGATGAGAATTTTTTCAATTTTCATGATCTCACCTCTTGGAGAGCCAGAGTGTTAAATCAACCCTCTTTGGCTTTTCTCTTTTCTTCTCAGCTTCTTTACCTGATTCACTGCTGGTTTCTGTCTTGGTCTCATGAGCCTTCTCCCCACGGTCTGCTTCTTCAGCCTCACCCTCAAGAATCAGCTTAATTACTTCATCAAACTCTTCAAAATCCTTCTCTCCGGCGAGGCTTATTATCCTCCTCTCAAGCGGAGTGAAGAATTCTTCAGCTCCTGTTACATTGCCTTTTACAGGCTTCCTTCTCCCGAATTTGGTTCTTATGTAGAGATATCTGACATTAAAGATATCATGGAGAAAGGTCACGTCAAATGGTCTTTCCCATTCGAGGCTTACCCTCAGAAAGGCCTCCCGCGGTATCTTTGGAGAGAGCTTCTTAAGCTCTTCCTTGACGGTTTTCTCATCTCCTTTTATCTTAATGTCATAGAATGGCCTGACATCAAGTCCGATGAACCTCGGTTTAAAGTCTTCAACGATGAGGAACCCCTTGTCCTCCCCGGCTATGCGTTTGAACTTAAGCCCGTCCCACCTGTATCTCATCTTGTAATCCCCAAAGTCCCATCTCTGAAGTGATCCCGGATATGCTACAATTCCAAAACCTCTGTTGGTCTCCCAGCGCTTGTGTATGTGTCCCATAGCATAGTACAGGAATCCCTCTGGAAGATCATTTAAGCTGATTTCAAAATAGTCCCTCTGGGTCTCTAGATGAAGCTTCTCCATCATCTCCCTTATGCCCTGATGAAGCATCAAAATGGCATCGCCCTGCGGCCTGAAGTAATCGGCCAGCCTGTTCCTCTCGAACCATGCGGCGCTCATATATTTGATTCCGTATATCTCTATGGATTTTCCTCCCTTCTCAAACACTCCCTTAACCAAGAGTCTGCCATTAACTTTCTCTGTTGTTTGGAACTTGTTTTCTTTTTTCTCCTCGCTGAAGCCAAGGAGGTGAATTAAACCAAGAGACTCAAGGAGATGATAGGCTGAAATCCTCTTCTGGGTTCTGTCGTGGTTCCCCTCTATGGCAAATACAGGAATTTTCTCCCTCTTCGGGAGCTCAAGGATGTCAATCGCCTCCTTGATTGTCTGGGGTGAGGGATTGCTTCTGTGAAAGAGATCTCCTGCTATGAGAATAAAGTCCACCTTTTCCTCAATCGCCTTTTTGATAGCCTCCTCAAAAGCCAGCCTGAACTCTTCAGCTCTGTAAGGAAGGCGGTACTGCTCATAACCCAGATGGGCGTCAGCTAGGTGGGCAAATTTAATAGTCAAAGTCTATCCCCTCTTCCTCATATTCCTCACGTATCTCTCTCTCTTTCCTTTCACTCTCAGCCCTTTTGAGCCATCTGTTCACGACCCCTATATCCTCGCCGCCGTACTCCCCTCCCCTTGCCTTGAAGTTGTATATCTTTACCAGTGCTGGCAGGCTGATTGCCTGGCCCACTATAACGGCCTCTCCTTTTCCAAGGGATGCTATATCTCTGAGCAAATCTTCACTCAACTGTTCGCTGGCCTTGAGGACATACTCCTGATCCCGGGGGTTGACAATTCTGAGAATTATCTTCGTGTTGGTCTGGCTCAGTATGTCCTCGTTGAGCTTGTTTGGTCTCTGGGATACGACACCAAGCCCTACACCGAATTTTCTTCCTTCCCTTGCTATTCTGCCGAGAATCCTTACTGCATCGTTCTTCTCTCCTTGTGGGGCAAATATATGTGCCTCTTCAACTATCAGGAGAATTGGTTCTGCTAAAGCGCTGCTTTTCCCCTCGATATCTTTCATGGTCTTTTCAAGCTCCTTAACCTCCCCCTCAAGTGTCGATGTCTTTACCACCCTTCCCCTCTTCAGCTCGTCTTTAATCCTCTCTAATTTTTTCCTGGCTTTTTCGTAGTCTACTCTGGCTTCAAAGACCTTTTGGACGAGCTTCCCAACGACAACCTTCATCTGCCCCTCATCGAGGGGTCCTAGATCAATGACATTGACCTTTCCTGGCTCGATTTGAGATACTATATCCTCACTGGTTAGAACATGGCCATAATTCCTGAGAAAGCGGGAGATGCGCATTGTAAGGCGTGTTATAGTACTGACAGTGTTTGAGTCTATCTTCTCCAGCTCTCTGTATCCTTGGATATATTCATCCCAGTAGCTTCCTTCCCTGTCTCTCGCCCATTTTTCAAGTTTCAACCTGAGCTCCTCAATCAGCTCCCTGCCGCCGAGTTGGGGATTTTCATGTTTTACGGTTTCCCATGCCTTGAGGAGGAAGTTCCTCTGTATTGCCGCATTTTTCTGAACCTCCATCAGGTCTGCCAGTTCTTCTCCGTCCATCTCTTCTGGCTTGATTTTAGCCTCAATGATCTTTACATACTCTCTTCCTGTGTTCGGCAGGCTCAGCTTTACATAATCCCCATGGGGATCGAGAACAATGACTGTCCCCCTGAGCCTCTCAACGATTTCTCCGAGCATTACTGCAATGGCATTTGATTTGCCCGCTCCGGTAACGGCTAAAACAGCAAAGTGCCTTGAGACGAGTTCATCTGCATTGAGGTATATTGGAACCCCTTCCCTCAGCAGGAGTGTCCCGATTTCAATGTAGCCCGGTCCGCCATTATATATCTCTTTTAACAGTTCATCATTTACCTTATAAACCTCCCTTCCGTTGGGTATAGGAACCCGGTTGGGAGCAACTTCAATCCTGCTTCCATTTTTCACTATCCTTCCCAGAACTCGGACGGTGGCTATTAAAGCTTCATTTGCCTCTATGCTCTCACCGTATTCGTTCAGATCAAGTTCCAGAGAATAGTAAGTGCTCTTTCCTTCACTGAGGAGCCAGTTTATGTTCTCCAGTCTTCTTATATTTCCAATAACCCACTCCCCTTCCCGATTTTTGGCGGCGACAAATTCACCAAATTTTAGCTTTGAATCAGGATGAGCTGAGAATTGGTATGTTGAAACACTGGCCTCTCCTCTGACTATACCAACCTGCTCATCTTTCACCTGCATGTTTCCACCTTCCATAACTCTATCTTGGGGAGGATTTAAGTTTTACCATTGGGTATAAGAAGGAAGAATCAGACACAATAAATATTGTCTTTGGTTTAGCTCATATAATGAGGTGATTTCAGTTTTAACTTTGACACTTCAGCCAGGAATCCGGTCATCATCCAGGGGTCAGATTCAAGCCGAAGTCTGCTTAAACCTTAACCTTAAAAACTTTCATGAGAAGTATTTAATATGAGTGTGTCCTCCAAGGGATTCGTGGGTCATAAGAGAATTCCTCTGGCCATGGTAGTTATACGGTCAGCCAAGCTCTTTGACCTTCCTGAGATAAGTAGGATAGAGGTTAAATCCTTCAAGGAAAAATATCCGCGCGGCATTTTTATGATGTTTCTCGAGAACAATCCGGATACGTTCCTCGTTGCTGAATATAATGGTAGAGTTGTGGGGTATGTAATGGCATACCTGAGACCTGACCTCGAAGGTCATATAATGAGCATAGCTGTTGATCCTGAATACAGGGGGAACGGCATAGGAAAGGTTCTAATGATTGAGGTTATAGAAAGGCTCATAAAAAAGGGAGCTAAGTATATAGGGCTTGAGGTCAGGGTGAGTAATGAGAGAGCTATAAAACTCTACGAAAGGCTCGGCTTTAGGAAGGTGAAGAGGGTAATAGGCTACTATGCTGATGGTGAGGATGCCTACTACATGCTCCTGCCGGCGGAGGAATGGAGGGGGAGCTGAATGATAGTCTTTTACCTGAGCGGGGACAGGGTCTTCTCAACCGACCAGAACGCGATAAACGGCCTCTACAACAAGCGCCACTTCGGAAAGCTGGTGGAGGGCAAGCTGTTCCTCTCGTTGCTTGAGGCTACCTACCTCGTCGAGAGGGGCAAGATAGAGGTCAGGGAGGGAAAGAGGAAGCTCACCGTCGAGGAACTCATGAACCTCGGAAGGGAGAGGGATGAGCTGTTTGACGCGAAGTACCTCGTCTACAAGGATTTGCGCGACAGGGGCTACACCGTCAAGTCCGGCCTCAAGTTCGGCTCGCACTTCCGCGTTTACAGGCGCGGGATGGATGAACACTCCCAGTGGCTCGTGTGGGTTCTCCCAGAGAACTCCCGCATAAGCCCGAATGACATAACGGCGAGGGTTAGGGTTGCCCACGGCGTCAGGAAGAACATGATTATGGCGATAGTTGACGAAGATGCGGATGTTACTTATTATAAGGTTGAGTGGACGAAGTTTTGAGTAATACTGTCTCTGCCCTCGGCCATGTTTTCCTCATTGCGTCCATACGCAACTCTTTTACTCAGGCTTCTTTTGGACTGTTCTAAACGGAAAACATATGTTAAGATAAATTCATAACTCGAAAAAAAAGAAGAAAATTTACTAATAGTAAAGGAAAAACTTATAAGGAGAATTGCACTACCAATATTGCATGACCATTGGGGAGGTGAATCATTTGAAGTGGAAGCCACTGTTTGCAGTCCTATTAGGACTGCTGGTGATAGGGGTAACCACTAGAAGTATCATGGCAATGCCTATCAACCACACCCAACCAAAGCCTCAATATGCAATTTATGGTACGGAATGGAAGATAGATGGGGTTTATTATTATACTACTGAATACACTCCAGAGAAAGTTGTAGCTACAGAAACGTGTGATTCTAGTGCTGGATGCTCATTATCAGAGACTATACAACAATGTATTGACGTGACTGTTTCAGGAGACCTTGAAGTTAGTGCAGTAGTTGTTAAGGAAAAATTAGGAGTTTCAGTTGGGGAGCAAATCTGTAGGTCCATAACCTGTACTGGATCGTGTAATTATAGGGAAGAGATATGGTTTTGGGCTAATAGTGAAATACCTGTTAAGAAGATAGTTCAGAGGGAGTATGTCATAACTAACCATGGCGAAATAGCCACTTCCAACATTGCCTTTGCTTACATCAAAATGGGGGTAGTACCCCACTGTAGGCCGGAATCTCATCCTCAAGGGGGATGAAGGGGGTAACTGATGAAGCAATCTCTTTTCATCTCTTTGGTGTTGGTTCTGATAGGGGCTGTGCTTTTCACCTACTGGTTCTCAGGTGGAAACTCCAATCACGTTGTTTCCAATACTTCAACTGGCATCCCTGTAAGCAATAATTCTTCAAAACCCCACATTGGAAACAATATCTCCAATACCTCACCTGCTTCGAAATTCTCCACTCCTCTCTGTCCTCAATCAATATGGGGATACGGCTACGTTTATCCTAACGAGACCTTAACCCTGCTTGTGTACCCTAACATCAATTATCTAAAAAACGGAACTTTCATCATTCTCTCTCTTGCTGATAACTTCACCTCATCTTACAGTGTTCCTGAAGCTCTCTCAATGACCAGTTCCTCAGGAATAGCGGGCCGTGTTCCTCTTCCGCTATACTTCAGGTTCCAAACTCCCGGAAAGCAGTTTAGCATCACCGGGAATGCACTCTTACTCCAACTGTGGAAGGGAGAATCAATAGTAAATGAAAGCCGCACGTCTGTATGGCTCTACTTCCAGGTTGCCCCTATAAAACATGAGGATGTCCATCTGAAGTTTGGCAGGTATTCGTCACTTTACACCTCCTTTAAAAAAGGCTTGGACACGTTCGAGTATACCGTGACTATAACGAACCTCTACAACAAATCTATTATCCTCGAAAACGTTTCCTTTCCCCTTGCCACACTACAGAAATATCCAAAGCCGCCAAGTATTAAAATAACATCTTTTAGACTTGCTGACATAGCCACAAATAAAACCGTAACTGAAATCCTTCCAAACTCCACTGCAGTTCTTAGGGTGCTGATTGCAGTGCCCTCCAGTGTCGACGGTCTCTATTTCAAACCAAAGCTCGTGTTCAAAATTGGCAACGAAAGCCTTGCCGTTCCAGCCCCGCCAATGGAGTATGTTCGGGTTGTGAATTGCGGGTGAGTTGCTCTTTTGTTTATTTTTCCTACAAAGTCCAAAGTAGTTAAAAAAAGAGTAGCTAAAAAGAAAAGTCTTCACTTCAGGAACCCTGTCTTATTCCCTAAATCTTCAAAGGCATCAATAACATACTGCAGGTCTTCCTTGCTGTGTGCGGCTGAAGGTTCAAGCCTCAGTCTGGCGGTGCCAAGCGGAACCGTCGGATAAACGATGGCCTGTGCAAAGATATTGTACTCGTCGTAGAGCCTCCTTGAGAACTCCTGAGCGAGCTTCTCGTCATATAGCATGACCGGGGTAATCGGGTGCTTGGTGTTGCCGAGGTCGTAGCCTAATTCCCTCAATCCGTTCTGAAGGAAGTGGGTGTTATCCCAGAGCTTCCTGACGAGCTCGTCGCTCTTTTGGAGTATCTCGACGGAAGCTATCGCCGCTGCGACGTCGGGTGGGTTGGGTGCGCTGGAGAAGAGGAACGGCCTTCCTCTCTGCCTGAGATAATCTATGGCCTCCTCAGGACCGGCGACATAGCCGCCTATGACACCAAAGGCCTTGCTAAGCGTTCCCATCTCGAAGTCAACCCTATCGTGGAGCTTGAAGTGATCCACTATACCCCTTCCACCATCACCTAAAACTCCTTCACCGTGAGCGTCGTCTATGTATAGCATGGCGTCGTACTGTTCAGCTAACTCGGCCATCTCGGGGAGGGGTATAATATCGCCATCCATTGAAAACACACCGTCACTTACTATGAGCTTCTTCTTTTTGTCTTTGACCTCTTCGAGCTTCTTTTTGAGGTCTTCCATATCGAGGTGCTTGTAGATGACCTTTGGTGCTCCGCTCAAGCGCATACCGTCAATAATGCTTGCGTGGTTTAATTCTTCACTCACAAAGACCGCGTCCTCATTCTTCTTTATGAGGGCACTTAAAGCGCCGAGGTTGGCGTTATAGCCACTCTGGAAGAGTATGGCAGCTTCACGCTTCTTGAACTTTGCTAATTTCTCCTCGAGCTCGATGTGTAATTCCATAGTTCCAGCGATCGTTCTAACAGCACCGGTTCCAACACCATAGTCGAGAATAGCCCTTATTGCGGCCTCTTTAATCTTTGGATGGGCAGCTAGGCCCAGATAGTTGTTTGAACACATGTTGAGAACCTTTTTACCATCGACGACAACCCAGGGCCCTTGGGAGCTTTCAAGCTTTCTGATAGTGACATAAAGGCCCTTTTCTTTAAGTTCTTTTAATTCTTCGGTAATCCAATCCAGCTTTCCCATGAGAACCACCACGATAAGATGCTCATGGAACTATAAAAGTTTTTCACCCTTTGATTTTATAGCAAAGGCTTTAATACCTCGAACAGAATACCCTATAGGTTTAAAGGTGATGACTATGGCTGAAGAGGTTAAGGAGGTTAAAATTCTCGAAAAGCCTTGGGTTGAGAAATACAGGCCCTTGAGGCTTGATGATATGGTTGGTCAGGATCATATAGTTAAGAGACTTAAGCACTACGCTAAAACTGGCTCTATGCCGCATCTTCTCTTTGCAGGTCCGCCAGGCGTTGGAAAGTGCCTTACAGGAGACGCTAAGGTCATAATCAACGGTAAGCTGAGAACCATAGGTGAACTCGTAGAGAGAATAAGTGGCCGGTTTGGTCCAAAACCCGTTAGAGGTTTAACAGTTCTTGGCGTTGACGAGGACGGCAAACTTATGGAGTTGCCCGTTGAGTACGTTTATAAGGACAGGACGGATGAGCTCGTCAGGATAAGGACGAGGCTCGGCAGGGAACTCAAGGTTACCCCCTATCACCCGCTCCTCGTAAACAGAAAGAACGGAAGGATAGAGTGGGTTAAGGCTGAGGAGCTTAAGCCAGGAGATAGGCTTGCCGTTCCGCGCTTTCTTCCTGCGGTTCTCGACGAAGACCCCTTAGCTGAGTGGCTCGGCTACTTCATCGGCGATGGTCATGCCGGCGCTCAGAGCAACTTCATAACCTTCACGAACACGGATGAGAAGCTCAGAAAGCGCTTCATGGAGCTCACTGAGAGGCTCTTCCCAGATGCGAGAATTAAGGAGAGAATCCACGAGAACCGCGTGCCCGATGTTTATGTGAACTCAAAAATGGCAAAGGAGCTTGTTAAGAGTCTTGGTTTAGCTGGCAAAAAGGCAGACAGTGTCTACATACCCGCACAGGCATGGAAAGGTCTTCGCTCTTTCCTGCGGGCATACTTTGACTGCGACGCTGGAGTTGAGGCGAATGGAGTGGTTCTCTCCACTGCCAGCAAGGAGATGGCAGAGCAGATCTCCTACGCCCTCGCTGGGCTTGGTATAGTTGCCAAGGTGAGGAGCAAAATTGTCAAAGGATGCACCTACTATTATGTTGTCATCTCTGGCTCCGAGAACGTATCGCGCTTCCTCTCCGAGATCGGCTTCTCGGTTGGAGAGAAAAAGAGGAAGGCAGAAGCCCTCGTCAAAAAGCCAAACCCCAATATCGGCTCGCTCTACGCCGATAGGGAGCTGATTTCCTACGTCAGGGACAGGCTTAAGCTGAAGTTCTATGATGATAAGATTCGTTGGAGTCCAGAAAAGGCCAAGAGAATAGCCTGGGAGCTCATGAAGGAAATCTACCACCGCCTCGACGAGCTTGAGCGGATTGAAAAGGTTTTATCAAAGAGCATCTTAATAGATTGGAATGAAGTCGCAAGGAGGAGGAAGGAAATAGCCGAGAAGGCGGGAATAAGGGCTGACAGGATTCTTGAGTACATCAAGGGCAAGAGAAAGCCAAGCTTGAGGAACTACCTCAAAATTGCCAAAACACTGGGCATTGAGCTTGAGGAAACGATAGAGGCCATGCGCACCTTCGCGAGGAAGTACTCCAGCTACGCCGAGATTGGGAGACTTATCGGGACATGGAATTCAAGCGTCAGAATAGTCCTTGAGAGCAACACCAAGAAGATAGAGGTTCTTGAGGAAATTAGAAAGGCCGAGCTGAAGCTTTTGAGGGAGATACTCAACGATGAGAAGCTCAAGAGGGGCGTCGCTTATCTCATCTTCCTCGCTCAGAACGAGCTCCTCTGGGACGAGATAGTCGAGGTTGAGAAGCTTAAGGGCGACTTCGTAATCTACGACCTTCATGTTCCAAACTATCACAACTTCATCGGCGGTAACCTTCCGACGGTTCTCCATAACACAACAGCCGCACTGGCCCTTTCACGGGAGCTATTTGGCGAAAACTGGCGTCACAACTTCTTAGAGTTGAACGCGAGCGATGAGCGCGGAATAAACGTCATTCGCGAGAAGGTCAAGGAATTTGCGCGCACAAAACCCATAGGAGGGGCGAGCTTCAAGATAATCTTCCTCGATGAAGCAGATGCTCTAACTCAGGACGCCCAGCAAGCCCTGAGGAGAACGATGGAGATGTTCTCGAACAACGTTAGATTTATTCTAAGTTGCAACTATAGTAGTAAGATTATCGAACCTATACAGTCAAGATGTGCAATCTTCCGCTTCAGACCTCTGAAGGATGAAGATGTTGCCATGAGGCTTCGTCAGATTGCAGAACAGGAGGGGCTCGAGCTCACGGAGGATGGTCTGCAGGCACTCCTTTATGTCTCTGAGGGAGACCTTAGAAGAGCTATAAATGTCCTTCAGGCTGCAGCAGCCCTTGACACCATCATCACGGATGAGAATGTCTTTATGGTGGCGAGCAGAGCAAGACCAGAGGATGTCAGGCAGATGATGCTCCTCGCTTTAGAGGGCAACTTCCTTAAGGCAAGGGATAAGCTCAGGGAGATTCTCCTGAAACAAGGCCTTAGCGGTGAGGATGTCATAATCCAGATGCACAGGGAGGTTTTCAATCTCCCGATAGCTGAGCCTAGAAAAGTTGCCTTAGCTGATAAGATTGGTGAGTACAACTTCCGTCTTGTTGAGGGTGCCAATGAGATGATTCAGCTTGAGGCTCTACTCGCTCAGTTCACAATAATGGGTAAGTGATTCCCATGCTTCCGTGGGTTGAGAAATACCGTCCAAGGCACATGAAGGATATAATTAATCAGAAGAATGCAATCCAGAAGATCAATGACTGGATCAAATCGTGGATAAGCGGCACTCCCAAGAAAAAAGCTCTTCTGCTTGCCGGGCCGCCGGGCTCTGGGAAAACCTCGACAGTCTATGCTCTGGCTAATGACTATGGTTTTGAGGTCATAGAGCTCAATGCCTCCGATGAGAGGACTCTAGAAAAGATAAAACGATACATAGGGGCAGCTTACACCCTCGATATTTTTGGAAGGAAGAGAAAGCTGATTTTCCTTGATGAGGCTGACAACATGGAACCAAGTGGTGCCAGAGAAATTGCAAAACTGATTGAAAATGCCCCAAATCCGATAATATTAACGGCCAACTACTACTGGAAGGTTCCGCGGGAGATACGAAACAAAGCGCTGATTGTAGAGTATAAGCGCCTTACCCAACGTGATATTCAGACTGCCCTCTATAAAATCCTCAAGATTGAGAGAATCTTTGTCCCGAAGGAGGTTATAGCGGAGATTGCAAAGAGAGCTAGTGGTGATTTAAGGGCGGCCATAAATGATCTCCAAACTGTCATAAGTGGCGGAGTGGAGGATGCCGTGGAAGTTCTGGCTTACAGGGATGTCGAGAAGTCTGTTTTCCAGGTTCTCGGGACGATATTCTCCACAGATAATGTTAAAAGGGCCAGAATGGCAAGCTGGAATCTTGATATGATGCCTAATGACCTTCTCCTCTGGATAGACGAGAACCTCCCTTATGTTTATCCAAAGCCAGAGGACATAGCCAGAGCTTATGAAGCCCTGAGCCGAGCGGATATATACCTTGCAAGGGCCCAGAGAACTGGGGATTATGGTCTATGGAAGTATGCAACCGACATGATGAGTGCGGGGGTTGCGGTAGCTGGCATCAAGAAGAAAGGTTTTCTCCGCTTTTATCCCCCAAAAACAATCAAAATCCTGACTGAAAGCAAGGAGGAACGCTCTCTGAGGGACTCACTTATCAAGAAAATAATGAAAGAGATGCACATGGCAAAGCTTGAGGCAATTGAGACTATGAGGATATTCAGGTCAATCTTTGAGAACAATTCTGAGGTGGCTGCGCATATAGCGGTTTTCCTTGATTTGGGTGATAAAGAGATTGAATTCTTGGCTGGAGATAAGGAAAAGGCTGCAAAGATAAAGGGTAAGATGCTTAGTATTCACAGAAAGCTGAAAGAGCGTGGAGAGCTTGAGGAGCATGTGAGAGTGGCGGTTGAAGCTAAGAAATCTGAGGAAGAGCTTGAGAAGGCCGAGGAAGAGATGGAGGTTGTTGAGGAAGAACCGAAGGAGAAGATGAATAAGCCGAAGAAAAAAGGCAAGCAGGCGACACTTTTTGACTTCATGAAGAAATGATTTAACGATTTTGGTTGTATATCCCTTTCTGTTTTATATTCCCTTAAATATAAACTCTGGCGAGTTTTGTGTCCTGTGAAATGTGAAATACGAAATTAGAATCCTTCTTACCTTTTAGATTATCTTAACTCAACATCGGCACAGACTTTAAATACATGCGGCTTGTAGTCGCTCAGCTTTTTCACCTGTACCGAGCAGTCCCTTCCAAGTTTTCGGCACTCCTCAATAATCCTACGTCTGAATCCATCAATCTTCTTCTCGTGCACGAAATCGTAGTAGTGAAGCCATTTTTCTGCTTTGCTCAGAGCAAGGGAAAGTGCATCAACTCCCTTTGGTGTCGGGCTTATAACCCTGTCAAAAGCTGGAAGTTTGGGTACGACCTCAAAGACATCTCCCCTGATAAGCTCGATTTTGCCCTTCAGCTTTCTTCTGTTCAGTTCGATATTTTCGACTCCAAGTCTCACGGCATCTTCATTCAGCTCCACCGCAGTGATTTCAACATTCCTGTATCTGGCTATGACGAGCGCGTAAGGCAGGACTCCCGCAAACATGAGCAGAATACGCTCCCCATCTTCAACAGTCTGAGCTAGTCTATATCGTTCTCCCTTCATTCTTGGATTGAAAAAAACTTTGCTTAAATCGACTTTAAATTCAACCCCATTTTCCTTATGCACTGTTGTTAATCTTCTTTCACCCCAGATTATGGAGTAATCCCTTATTCTAAATGCTCCTCTATGAAATCCTTTCACCGCCACAACCTTTAGGAAAGGATGAACGGTCAGGAGGGCCTCGACGATTTCCATCTTCCTATGTTTAAGTTCTGGCGGGAGCTGGATTATCGCTATATCACCGATTATGTCATATCTTCGGAGGTATTTCATCTCCTCAGGATTCAGCTTTTTCTGTAAAACGATCTCAAGATTTTTGTAAATCTGTCTTTCAGGTCTTAGAGGGAGGTCTATACCAACTACCTCAAGGCCGAGTTTTTGTGCTTTATCTGGATCGAGGACAGGTAGAAAGACGAAATCTTCCGTTCTCCTGGGTCGTCTTTTCCCATCATATATCTCAAGCTTCTTTAGAAGTTTCTTGACTTTCTCTGTTTTTTCTCGGGGTACTTTCACTGCTGGCATCTTTCTCGCTCTCCTTTTTCATAACTCCAAAGAGAGCTATTTCCCCCAGTAACCTATTCTCATCGAGCCATTTAAATTCCCTGGTTATGACAGACTCTTGGATATTGCTAACCGTGTTTTTTGGTAGGTGGAGTATAAGGAGGGATTCATTCATTGTGAGATAATCCTTTAAGGTGAAGAGAAACTTAGCTATACTCGAAAAGTCATTGTAGAGGAGTAAATAATCAAGACCTGTTAGGTATACAATGACTTTTCCTTTTCTTTGTGAAATAAATTTTAAGATCTCGTTTTGGATTAGATGGAGTTTTGTCGGATCTGTACTTTCTGGGGCCTCTACCCTGCTCAGCCAGATGTACTTATCCGGCTTCATCCCGGTGGTACGCAGGAAAACATGAAGTGGATCTCTACTTATTACAATCAATCCGTTAAACTTCTCTCTCATCAACATCAGGAGTTCTTTAATCTCGTAAGGAGTTTTGAGGGTTAGATATGCCCCGGAGGGCACATATTTTTCTTCTTTTTCTTCCTCAAAAGGGGTTTTGGTAATTAGAGCGAGACGCTTAATGTAGTGAACACTGGATGAAAGAGCAAGTATGTAGGAGAGCGTGATAGGAATCGCTCCCAAAAACCATAAACGAAGCTCATGTATTGAGTCGACTATGACTCCAATTCCACCAATTGAGAACAAAAAGAGGGATATGAGAATTCTTTTGCCCCATTGTTTGGCTGGCGGCTCAACAATCCTGTAGTACATGTAAACCAAAACTATTAAAGAACTACCAATTATAAAAACCACCATCCCCCCAACCAGCCCAAGCCAGTTTATATACATAAATTTCCCCATTTCATTATTGGTAAGCCATGTATATAAAATTGTCTAACGCCAGTAAGGCTCTCTTATTCTTACGGCTTTTTTAAATAGATCTATTAATTCTCCATCTGAAGCTCCATTCCTGAGAGGCGTTAATATGTCTATAAGGTCGTCTCTTCTGAGGAGGCATGTTTTAAGGTGGCCATCCGAAGTGAGCCTCAGACGGGTGCAATTGGCGCAGAAGATAGTATTATGCATCGCTCTGACAACTTCAACTTCAGCTATACCATGTTTTTGGGGAATAAAATATTTTTTTCTTCTGTGCATGCGTCTTTCTCTTATTTTAACTGCTCTTTTCTCTAATTCCTCCTCTAAAGGTTTTAATGGGTAAAAATATCTTTTAAAAAACTCTGTTTCTTCAAGCTCTCTTGGAGCTTCAATTTCAATTAATTGAAGAATTGTGCCTGTTTCAGCAGCATATTTTATCATATCCCAGATTTCCTCATGATTTAAGTCTCTCATAACTACCATATTGAGTTTTACAGGACTGAACAATTTAACTGATTTTTCTATGCCCCTGAGAACTTGGGGAAGGACATCAAAGCCTGTGATTTTTTTATATTTATCCCTATCAAGTGTATCGAGACTAATGTTAACTCTATCCAATCCGGCTTCTTTCAGTTTTTCTGCCAGCTTATACATAGCAGTTCCATTTGTTGTGAGGGATAAGTCAATAACGTAAGGTCTAATCCTCTTCACGATCTTCACAATATCCCTTCTTATTGTGGGCTCTCCTCCAGTGAGCTTTACTTTTTTTATTCCCAACCGTGAGCCTATCTTAACAATCCTTTCTATTTCTTTGGGAGTCATTTCCCTATGTCCCCCTTGCTGTCCTTCTCTGTGGCAGTAAAAACAGTTTAAATTGCAGTTTTCTGTTACTGAGATTCTGAGATTTGTTACTGGTCGTCCAAAACGATCAAAAAATACCATTTCACCACCACAGTAATTAAGCTCTATATATTAAAAAAACATTGTGGGTAAACATATCTGTTTTCATCGAAAAGTAAAAGTAGGTGAAAAAGAGAATATTCTTAGGGGGCGTTTTATGAATATCAATGAGTTAAAAAATTTGGTCAATGAAATTGAGAGGCTTCATAGGAAATTCGAGCAGGAATTCCCCAAACTATATGAGAGTGGGGATGTAGAATCTCTCCAGACACTCATAAAAACTCTGCATGCCTTGGCTGAGGAAAAGCTTAGCATAGCCTCCGCTATACATAGGGAAGTGGCGTTTATTGGAGGAGACATTGAGAGTTATGCGAGAGATTTACAGAAAAATGAGCATCAAATGAAGTTCAGACTCGAAGAAGTACTGTCAATTCTTGCTAAGGTCGATGATTATGAGAGTAGAATGCGATTGAAAACAGCTCTGAGTAGGTTAGTGCATTTTCATAGATTTTATGATTATACCATAACCCAATCTATTCAAAAGCTTAGCTCTGAAATTGAGGGATTAATTTTTATAGGCGAAAAAGAGAAAAAGCTTCCAACGAGTATAATGGAGAAGCTGAGAAAAATTGAAGACATTGAAGATAATCTTAATCTCCTCATAAAATTAACATATCATCTTTATACTCACCCATCATGGGTTCACAAGGTTGAAGAAGCGTTGAGGAGATGGCATTCCAGGGGATTGCTGTGGGTTGAAGCAAGAAATGTAGAAAAAGAGAGTGGCATAAAAGAGGCCGCTCAAATACTTGAAGGACTTGCTCTCATTGGCATAATCGAAAAAAGATATAGGGGTGGTGAAGTTGTCTACAAACTCAGAGGTTTCGGTAAGGATTAGGGGAATATACAGCACGGCATTAACAAAACTTTTTCTTGACAATGGCTTTAGAATATCCCAACCAAGCCAGAAAATTGTTGAAAGATTAGGGTTAGAAAAAAGTTATGATGATTTTGATGTGGATATATATGACAAAAAGGATAAACATGGTATTATAGTAACGGGAACTAAAGTGGATACCATCAAGAATGTTCTTGAAGAAGAGTTCATTGACCTCTTTTTTAGAAAAATGCCCTACCAACTCTACGGTATATATAAAGGAATAGTTGTTAAAAGGGATGAAAGATATGTGTATGTTGACATCGGAAGTGCTATAGGGACAGTAGTTATTGAGGAAGTTCCTGATGCGATGGAAGGTGATGAGGTACTTGTTCAGGTAAAGAAACATAACCTCCTTCCCCATTTAAGCACACTACTGACAGTCCCTGGAGATTATGCTGTTCTTATACCAAAACCCATAGGTAGTCAAAGGCATGTGAAAATTTCACGAAAAATACGAGATAATGAAGAGAGGGAGAGGCTTAGAATACTTGGGCTTAGCCTTGACCTGGGTGACTGGGGGGTTCTATGGAGAACTGCAGCAGCATACAAAGATTGGAATCTCCTCAGAGATGAGTTGGTCAAACTATCAAAACTTGCGGATAAGCTTAAGGATGTTGATAGGTATTCAGCACCCACTCAGATAATTGAAGGACGGGATATATATGAGGTTGAATTTGGAGGAGGCACAAAGAAGAAATTAGATGAGGTTAGGAATAAAGTTACACCTACTATTGAAGGCCACCATCAATTCAAGTCATATGATCCGGAGTTCAGCTTTGCTGTGGAAATAGCTGAAGGTATTCTCTCAAAACTTCCTTCACAGAGAGATAAAATAAGACAGGGATTTATACAGGCGTTGGTAGATACCAAAGGCCCCAAAGTGGGATGGCTATTTATATTGGAACATCTGAAACCGGATGGCCAGAGAATAAAGATAGGGCCTGGTGAGATAATTGATGTGTCACTTAATCCATTGAGGATTAAACTGAAAAGGAACTTGAAGCCTGGAAGAGGGTATGATGGGCTTGAGATTCCAATTGAATATGGAGACTACGCTATAACTGAAATAGAGGAAGGCAAGTGGTGGTTCAAGCACAGCTATCATGACAGAAGTGGAAACTTGAAGGGTGAATACTACAATATAAACACCCCCGTAGAGTTCTATCCAGACAAGGTACGTTATATCGATCTTGAAGTTGATATAGTTAAGTGGCCTGATGGTAAAAAGGAAATAGTTGATAAGGAGAAGCTCAGGGAACATTATGAAGATGGGATAATCAGTGAAAAACTCTACAAAGCCACTTTAAGGATCACACAGGAAGTCTTTGAAAGGATTTAAGTCAGGGTATCTTCCCTTCTTATTCATCTTTGTTATATTCAGATATCTTCTATGCCCCTCTCCGTTATCCTGAAATACACTATTCCACCTTCTGGTCTAAAGCGATGTCTCTCAAGAACAGCTACTCTAACATTCGGACGATTAAACTTATCCAGCCTGAGTATATCCTTACACTTATAACCCAAAATGTGCTCAGCCACTGGTTTTGAAACTCCTGCTTTTGAGTCAAAATGCACCTGATTAACTACAATAACTCCAAGGTTAAACTTTCTTGATAGCCAAAGAAGGATCTGTAGCTGTTTTCCCAGCTCTGTCAGTAGCCTGCTTTTATTCTCCTCTACCCTGTAGTGGGCAGTTATTGAATCCAGAACTATGAGGGAAAAAGTCTCATCCACCAAGGTTTTTAACTTTGCCACAATCCTTTTTTGTTCTTTAAAATCTTGAGGTTCGAATATGATAAATTTCTGAAGAGCTAACTCTGGTTCAATACCCCTACTTTCAGCCATTAACGCAACCCTTTCTGGTGAGAATCCTCCTTCTGTATCAATATATGCAACTTTACCCCTATTTAGGAGGCCTACTTGAGCGGCCAGAGTAGTTTTTCCGGTAGCAAATGAACCGTAAATCTGAGTAAGAACTTTCCTTCCAATACCCCCACCTAAAAGTTCGTCTAATGCCCTACTCCCTGTGCTGAGCAGTTCCATGAACTTCACCATTTATAAAATAAGCTCCTCTCCAACCTCAAGAACTTTCACTATCACCCAAATCCGTCTTTTTCTAAGTTCATTCTGTAATTTTTCTGGATTTACCTGCGAATATACCCCATAATGCATTGGAATAACGATTTTTGGCCGTATATCCTCTACTATGGCAGCTGCTTCTCTTTCATTTGCTGTTGAGCGCCCGCTTATTGGGACCATCAATATATCGACTTTGCCTCTTAAACGTTTAAAATGGGGTGAAGAATAGGTATCTCCTGTATGTAGAACTCTTTTTTCTCCTATTCCTGTTATTAAGTATCCAACTGGGTACTGGCTTGAAGGATGTTCCATATAGATAGCTTTTACTTTTACTCCTTTTTCAAGTTCAATTTCCTGCTTATCTCCAATCTCCATAACGTCACTGATGCCATCGCTAATTGCCATTAAATAGACAGGTTTTGGGCCTATTACTTTAGCACCTCGAAGTCGAGCTAGAAGTGGTGTTTTTCCATAGTGATCGCTGTGTTCGTGGGTTACAAGTATATAATCAACGTCTCCAATCATATCATCATCAACTTCAGGATAAGGATCAATAAGGATTCTCACACCGTTAATTTCAAACCAAAAACACGCATGCCCGTACCATATGAGCTTCATGATACTGCCTCCAAATAGAGGGTTGGTAAATATTAAACTTAAAGTTTTCCATGTTCCTCCAAGGCATTATCGGGATGAGTTTGCTTAATAGTTATAAAGCTGGATCGGTTATCCCAAGTAGAGAATAGTGTCAGAATACATTTGATAGTGCTTGTAAAGAGACTAAAACATAACTTATTGCAGGATATTGTTTTGGAATAAGCTGGTTATCGTCAAGCACCTTACAGTTATCCTGAAGGTATGCCCTGGAATTAAGAAACTGAACTTGTCACGCTACTCCCATACTGTCAGGATAACCTGATAGCAAATTCAGTACAACTACTAAACGAGCTCTCTAACTTATCCTGACAGGATCATTGCTCCTGACGTTAGGTTTATAAAATTGATTCAAGTAAAATGGGTGGGTGGATATGAGAGGCTTAATTGTTAAAGAACCTTTTGCTTCATGGATTGTTGAAGGTAAAAAAGTCTGGGAAATCAGAAAGTCTAGGACGAAGGTTAGAGGACGGATCTTGATTATCAATAAAGGTAAAGCCATTGGCAGTGTTGAGCTTATCGATGTCCTTGGTCCTTTTACCCCAGAAGAATTAGCTCAGCATGAAGACAAACATATGGTTTCTTATGATTTTTTAGAGAAATATTCCAAGGGAAAAAAGCTTTACGCATGGGTTTTTCAAAATCCTGAAAAATTTAGCAGTCCCGAGAGGGTTAAAGTTTCTAAAGGAGCCCAAATCTGGGTTAAGGTGAGATGATATTATGGACATGAGAAAATTTATCTTTATCCCATTAACTCTACCATTTCTTCTCATTTTAGTTTTCATAATGGTTATTCTATTTATATTCTATGCAAGT
>JAMOPD010000005.1 GCA_027064745.1 Thermococcaceae archaeon | reverse complement strand
GATTCCTTGAGGATGTAAAACAGCTGCAGCTGTTATTAGAATCGCCCAGCTGAAAAGACCTCCAAGAAATATACCAATTCCCGCATCCCAGCGCATTATCTTTATGCCCTCCCATCCCTTCCAGCCTTTTTCTAGAACTGATGATGAATGCAGGAAGAGGTTGTAAGGAACTACCGTCGTGCCTATTAATGCCAGCACTATTGTAAGGGCTCCTCCTGGAATGCTGGGCTTTATCAGATGCACAGCCACCTGTCCCCAGTCAGGTTTTGCCGCAAACATATCAATGAGGAACGCAAACCCCATTATCACTACTAAAATCGTTAGAAACTTCTCAACCAACTTATAGCTCCCTGTCCAAAGCAATATCGTGGCTATAATAGCAATTATCCATAACCATAGAATAGCAGAACTGCCGAGTATTGCATTCAATCCGATAGCCGCTCCTGTTAGGTTTCCAGTTTGAAATGCCGCATTTCCAACACCTATCGCCAAGACCACAAGGATGGCGGCAATCTTATTTATCGTCGGGTTCTTGGAAATGCTCGTCCGTATGAATTCAGCCAAAGGCTTGCCTGTTGCGATGGCTATTCTGGCAGACATCTCCTGCAGTACAATTGTTGCAAACACAGAGAAAGTTAGTGCCCAGAGGAGTACATATCCATATTTGGCACCTGAGGAGGATGTTGTCGTCACTGTGCCTGGACCTACGAAGGCCGCAGTAACTATCAGCCCGGGGCCAAGGGCTTTGAGTATGGTTTTCCAAGAAATTTGGGTATTCTTTTCCATTTTTACACCTCCTATTGGATTTCAAATAGAACCTGACAGAGTGTGTTTTATAACATTTCTGGCATAAAATTAGCATAAATCTCACATATTGGTATGTTAATGTATAAAAATGATGTAGAAATTCTGCATTTACAGGTGCAGAGCTCAAACACATAGGGCTTTTAAGTTAGTTGGAATCTATAGTATCATGGTGATGCTCATGAAAGCTGACCTCAATTCTGATCTCGGCGAAAGTTTTGGAAGATACAAACTCGGCATGGATGAGGAAGTTATGAAATACATTACATCAGCTAACGTTGCATGCGGCTGGCACGCTGGAGACCCATTGGTAATGAGAAAAACCGTAAAGCTTGCAAAAGAAAACGGCGTTGAAGTAGGTGCTCACCCAGGCTACCCAGACCTTATGGGCTTTGGTAGGAGATACATGAAGATAACAAGGGAGGAAGCGAGGAACTATATTCTTTACCAAATTGGAGCGTTATATGCATTTGTTAAAGCTGAGGGCTTAACTCTACAGCATGTTAAACCCCATGGAGCTCTCTATAATGCTTTAGTCAAAGATGAAGAGCTTGCAAGGGGAGTTCTTGAGGGAATAGCAGATTTTGACAAGAACCTTATTTTCGTCGGGCTCTCAATGTCGAAGCCTTTGGAAATTGCAAAGGAGATGGGGCTCAAAGTTGCTCACGAAGTTTTTGCTGATAGAGCTTACAACCCAGATGGAACCTTAGTTCCAAGGAGCAAAGAGGGTGCAGTAATTCACGATAAGGAGCTTATAGCGGAGAGGGTAATTTCAATGGTCAAGGATGGTGGCGTTAAAGCAATCAATGGTGAGTGGGTCGAGCTTAAAGCTGATACAATTTGCGTTCACGGTGACAATCCAAAAGCCCTTGAGATTGCAGCATACATCAGAAAGCGCTTGGAGGAGGAAGGGGTTAAGATTGTGCCAATGGGAAAGATTATTTAAGCATCAACAATAATGGAAAATGGGAAAGAAGATGGGAATAATAGAGGCAGTTTATGAAAATGGAGTGTTCAAACCTCTAAAGAAAGTAAAAGCTCCAAAAAAGGTTAAACTGGTGATAATCAAAGACTTTGAAAGGGACTTAGAGGAAGTTTTTGGCATCCTTAAGGAGGACATAGACATCAAAAAACTCAGAAGTGAGTGGGATAGAGGATGTATTTAGTTGACACTGATGTTATAATTGACATTCTCAGAGGCATCAAGGGATCAAAGGAGTTCTTACTCGATATATCTAACGAGGGCATCTTTCTTTCAGTAATCAGTATGGCGGAGATATTTTCAGGGAAGGAGACAAGAGACCCAATAAAACACGAGAAAATATTGAGGTTTCTGTCTCATTTTGAAGTGGTGCCTCTAACTCAAGAAATTGCCATTCTGGGAGGGGCAATAAGAAGGGACTACCAAATTGGCCTGGCTGATGCGTTGATTGCTGCAACTGCAATCCACAATGGATTAACAGTAGTAACCCACAATACAAAGCATTTTGAGAAAGTTGAAGGGTTGAAAATTCTAAAACCAAGCTACAGGTGATTTTATGCAGTTCAAACCAGCTGGAGACTCTGCTCTACTTATTATTTTTGGAGATAGGATAGAGGAAGGAATTAACAAAAAAGTCCATGCAGTTGCCAATGCCATAGAAAAAGCCTCACCAGATTGGCTTATTGAAGTTGTTCCCACCTATACAAGCATCTATGTGTATTATAACCCACTCAAGCTCAGCTATCAAGAAGTCCTCGATGCCATTAAGCCTTTCCTCTCAGCGGAACCAAAGGAAGAAAAGCCAAGGATTGTGGAAATTCCAACGGTCTATGGTGGAAAATTTGGACCAGACATTGAGTTTGTGGCACAATATAATGGTTTAACTATTGATGATGTCATCGAAATTCACTCAAAGCCACTCTACAGAGTTTATATGCTTGGATTTACACCAGGGTTTGCTTATCTTGGAGGAATGGATGAAAGGATTGCAACTCCTCGTTTAGAAAAGCCACGCTTGAAAGTACCAGCAGGGAGTGTTGGCATAGCTGGAAAGCAGACAGGTATTTATCCCATAGAAAGCCCCGGTGGGTGGCGTTTGATAGGAAGAACACCGCTGAGACTTTTCACTCCAGAGAAAGATCCACCAACTCTGTTACAGCCTGGTGATTACGTCAAGTTCGTACCGATAAGTGAGGAAGAGTTTTGGGAACTCTATGGGGGCGAGCAGAAATGATTGAGCTCATTAATGTTCAATCCCTCACCACAATCCAAGACCTTGGAAGATACGGCTACCAGAAGTTTGGAATCCCCGTTAGCGGGGTCATGGACGAAGTGAGTGCGCGCTTGGCTAACTACCTCGTTGGGAATCATGACAACGCCCCTTTAATCGAATTTGTCTTAAAAGGTCCCACCATAAGATTCCACTCCTCAGCAGTTTTTGCAGTTGCTGGAAATGTCGATGTAAGATTAAATGGTATTCCTATTGAGCCTTGGCAGAGCCATTGGGCTAAGCGGGGAGATGTTCTTGAAATAGGAGTCCTAAAGAGCGGTGTTTATGGATATATAGCATTCGCTGGTGGAATTTTATGTGATAAAATCCTCGGAAGCTGCTCAACTTATTTAAGGGCAAAGCTTGGGAGAGCTTTGAAGCAGGGAGATAAGCTCAAGCTTGGATATGCAATTCTGACAGGGAAAGAAGGAAGAGTTCTGCCCGAAGCATTAATCCCACGCTACTCAAACGAAAGTGAAATTAGAGTGATTCTAGGCCCTCAGCTCGAGCATTTCACAGAAAAAGGTATTGAGACTTTTCTAAGCTCAACCTATGAAGTAACTCCAAATTCGGATAGAATGGGCTACCGTTTGGAAGGTCCAGAGATAGAGCACTCCGAAAAAGGGGCAGATATAATCACCGATGCAATCCCTTTGGGAGCTATTCAGGTTCCAGCCAACGGGAAGCCAATAATCATGCTCGCTGACAGGCAGACAACGGGAGGCTATGCAAAAATTGGGGTAGTTGCAAGAGTTGATGTGCCAAAGGTTGCCCAGACGAGAGCGGGAGGAAAGCTGAGATTCAAAGCAATAAATGTGAAAGAAGCCCAAGAGCTGCTTAGAAAGAGGGAATTTTTGTTCAGAAACATCAAACGCCTCCTTGATGGAGAGGTGAGAGGTTACAAGATAAAAGCACTTGGAGAAGAGTTCATGATTTTTGTGGAAAAAGAGAAATAGAAAAGAGAACTACTCTTTTTCCCTCATAACTTTGACCACTTTGTATTTTTTTCCATCACATTCAATTTCTCCAACGACCTCAAGGATTTTCACGGTATCTCCCTCAAAGAGACCTTCCGGCTGGAATATATCTACTTTCTTTGGATCACTGCACTGGGCGAAGCTCAGTTTTATCTTTGATCCAACTATGACAACCCTGGGATCGAGAGCTATCTCTATCGCGGGTTCAACTACTTCAACAACCCTCATTTTTCCTTCGTGGAGAGGACACGAGTGCTCCATATTTCTTACCCTGACAACTTTGTACCTCCTCCCTGGCTCAAAATTTCCTATGCACACCCTTGCCAGACGGCACGTTTTGCAGGCCTCAGCAGGCCCATAATAGATGAACTCCACACCGGGTTTGGCCAGTTTTTCCCCAACTAAAGTGATTACCATCCCAGACACCTCCTGTGTGAATAATGATAGTCAAATAACTCCAGTTATTTTAGCAGCCTTTTCAGCGGCTTCACGTGTTAAACCATCCCTCCCAAGGATTGTGTAGCGTTCAGGCCTGATGGTATGCGCAATAGTTAGGGCTTCAATAATATATTCCGGATCAATTCCTAATTCATATGCATTTGTTGGAGCATTGACCTTCTTTAAGGTTTCTCTAATTTTCTGCCACTTCAGTCCGTGGAGGTAAGCCATAATTATCGTTCCAATGCCACACTGTTCGCCGTGAAGTGCAGGTTTTGGTACTATGGAATCAAGAGCATGGCTGAAGAGATGTTCAGCGCCGCTCGCTGGTCTTGAAGAGCCGGCTATACTCATTGCCACACCACTCGAAATCAATCCTTTTATAACTTTCCTAACGCTTTCCTCATTACCC
>JAMOPD010000004.1 GCA_027064745.1 Thermococcaceae archaeon | reverse complement strand
TAGTCTAATATAATCATAGGCAGTTTTTCCTATCCACGAAGAGTACATTCCAATGGCAACTAATTGGGATTTGACAATATCTCTTTCTGTGTATGTTGTTATTAAGCGGCCATCAAAGTACATATACAACTTATTTCCTTCTTTCTTTAAGGTGAATCTATGCCATTCATTCATTTTTGGATTGTATCCTGGTATTCTGTATATTTTCTTCCCATCTCGAGAAAATACAAATTCCTTGTAATATCCATCACCCCACCAAATATAAGTGTGCCTTTCTGTTTTAGCAACTACATGAAGTGAGCCATAACTACGTCCTATCCATGTTCCTTTTGACTCGACAATCCAATTATATATGCCAGAAGGTATCCTCTTGTATAGAACATATGTTCCCACAACACCATCATTATTCAGAATAATCATCCCATTTTTCAAGAAAGTGTAATCATCCCTACCAATAATCCATCCAGCAGTTTTCATATCCTTTAGAGAATTATAATCAAAATCATCTTCCCACGTTTCTAAATTGATATTGTTACCGGTTACAAAGGTCTTTTCAGTGAGGAATGCTGATGATACTATTACAAAGATAAGAAAAACCACTAACATCTTCTTTTTCATATATCAACACCTCACTGACATTATGTTAGTTTCTATATCGCGAGATTATATATTAATTTTTTGGGATATTTAACAATGCCAAGTTTGTATATTCTGTAGAAATCCAAAACTTTTATAACCCTCAAGCAGAGCTAAGATTAGGTGATAGTATGGCGAGAGAAAAGACGACACTTCCACCAACAGGTGCAGGTTTGATGAGATTCTTTGATGAGGACACGAGAGCTATAAAGATAAGCCCCAAAGGGGCAATAGCAATAGTGCTTATTTTTGTTGCAATTGAAATACTCTTGAATGTATTTGGAGCTTCATTATTCGGCTGAAAACCCCTTCGCATTTAGCTCTTCATTTATATCTGCCGAGCCTTCTTGAGAGGAGACTATAGGAAAGTCTTCTTCAGTCCTCTTGCATTTAATTCTTCGTTTATGATATTCCTCACGACTTCTTCAAGGTACCCCTTAGTAAGGTTTTCAACATCTTCCTTTATGACATCTATATCATGCCTCAACCCTTCTAGGAGTTTGATGTACTCCCTGGCCATTTCAAGCTGGCCTTCCTGTTTTATGAGCTGCTCCTTTAGGTGCTCAAAGTCCTCTTTCATCACCTGGAGTTTTCTGAGTTCCCTACTTAGCTCATCAATCTGTCTGGTGAGCCTGTAGTTTTCATCCTTCAGGTCTTTAATCATTTTTTCTTTGGCTTCAATCTCCCTGACAAGGGTGTTATATTCCTCCGCTATGGCATGGAGCCTCTCAATCTCTTTCAAAGGTGGAACCTTACCCTCTCCAAGGATTATTGCATCCGGGCCAACATTTACGATATCGTTCGGCTTTATCCTCAGTTTCCTCTCGTTTGAGAACATGCCTTGATGAAATTCACCTCCCTTGCTGAGGTTCTCCAGTATTCGTATCTTCAGTATGAAATAGAACTGATCTTCCTCAACTTCAACATTGATATCCGTCACATAACCGAGAATTCTTCCATCGGCCAGGGAGATAACAAATTTATTTATGAGCTGATTCGCCCTTGCTTTTTGAGCTGTCTCATCCATAAACACCACCAAAAATAATAGGCATTCCAATACTTAAGTCTTTTTGGTCTTAAACCCATTCTGGTAGCTCTTGATTTGCATAAGATTCATGAATATTGCTACGGCTAATCCTCTTGGAGTCCCATTGCGCCATGCATCAGAAATCACCACAGCAAAACAAGAATTAAAATGCAAGGAACAATCTTGCATGATCAATTATCCCCTCTCAAAATTTATAAGGGAGAAAATTTGTGAGGTTATAGGGAGAGATATGATAATTTTTGTAGGAAGATCAAACGTTGGTAAGAGCACACTCATATATAAGCTCACAGGCAAGAATGTAAAAAGAGGTAAGAGGCCAGGAGTCACGAGGAAACCGATAGAGGTCAACTGGAGAAACCGAAAGATAATTGACATGCCAGGATTTGGATTTATGAGTGGAGTCCCCGATAGAGTGCGAGAAAAAATAAAGACAGAGATAGTTCATTTCATTGAGGAGAATGCGGAGGATATAGATCTTGCAATTCTTGTGATTGATGGAAAGAGTGCCCTCGAGATAATAGAGAGATGGGAAAAGCGTGGAGAAATTCCTATTGATGTGGAATTCTTCCAATTCCTTCAGGAATTAGGAATACCCACGATAGTGGCAGTCAATAAGCTAGACAAGATGAAAAACGTTGGATCCACAATAAATAAGCTCATTAAAAAGTTTGGTTTAAATGGAACTTGGATCGATTATAAAGACGTATTTATACCGATATCAGCGAAATTTGGAACAAACCTTGATGAGTTCAAAAAGGTTATAGAAAAGAGGCTCAGAGAACCTCGAGGACAACATGAGTGATAGTTTCTCTAACTCCTTCAAGAGAAGCTATTTCCTCGAGAATCTCATCGAGCCTCGTTTTATCGGCCTCAACTATAAGGTCGATATCACCTGTAACCCTATAAACCCTCTTAACTTTTAGCTTCTTGATTGCTTCATAAACATGCTTTCTCTTTGTAGGTTCAATCCTGACAAATACAAAGACATCGCCCTTCTTCTCACCAAGAAGTTCGAGAGCTTTATCTGTTAAATCAATGAAACCTCTGCCAGTTCTAATATAGCCAAACTCCTTGAGAACTTTCAGATGATTGCTCAGAGCCTGTCTGGTTATTCCAAGCTCGTCTGCAAGCTCATCTTGTGTTTTTTCAACAGTGTGGACCTCAATGGTTTTTCCCTCTTTATACAGTTTTCTCAGGAGTTCTATTTGTCTGTTTGTAAGTGATGTTCTTCCATTCATATTTCAACCCCCTCCTATATTAATCAAAAACTCATTTTGACAGAGTGCAACATAGATTCTGAATTTTTTAAAGGAAATTGAAACATCAAAATGTAGCATTTCTTTTAGTTTTATAAACCTTTCCCAAGTTAATTTTTTAATTTCTTGGGGATAATGCAATTTGATGAACAAAGCAAAATACACTGAGGATGTACCTGAGGATAGAAATGAGCTCTTCGAAGTTGTATACAAACTGGAGAGACCAGCTAAGATTATGGTTATTGGAGGGACTGACAGCGGTAAGACGACTCTCGTAACATTTTTAGCTAACAAACTTATCTCTAGGGGATTTAAAGTGGCACTGTTGGACAGTGATATAGGACAGAAGAGCATTCTTCCCCCAGCTACGATAAGCCTAACCTTAACCAGCTCTCCCTTCCAGTCCCCCAGTGAGCTTAAAGCGTTGAAAAATTACTTCGTGGGAAGCATCACACCGAGTTCACATTTCGGTGAGGTTGTTACAGGCGTTAGAAGACTCGCTGAACTTGGAGAGGAGCTGGCAGATTTTGTAATAATAGATACAACTGGCTATGTAGAAAATGCAGGGAGAGATTTGAAAAGACTAAAAGCTGAACTTGTAAAGCCTGAATTGATAGTTTTCCTTCAGAAAGAAAGTGAGTTAGAGGAACTTATCAAAAGTTTTAGAAGATTTTCAAGAACTATGAGTCTTAGGGTAAGCGAAAAAGCCCTTGGATACAGCAGGAGTAGAAGGAGAAGCATAAGAAAAGAAAAATGGAAGGCATATTTCCAGAACGCACAAAGCTATACAGTTGACCTTTCGAAATACTTAATCAGCGGTACGGAAATGTTTCATGGAGAAGATATTACACCAGAAGAGAAGACACTCCTTGAAAAGCTCTATGGATTGCTCATATTTGCGGGGTGGAAAAACAGGAGATACACAATTGTCGGAGCAGGGAGTAGTCCTCAGGAAACAGATATCCATTATATAGACTTCGAACGACTCAGTAATCTACTCGTTGGCTTTATAGACCAAGAAGGTTTCTGCCTAGGTATTGGGATACTGAAGCTCATAAACTTCAGAGAGAAAAAGGCAGAAATTCTAACCCCTCTAAGACAAGAGGAACTCAGAAATATTGTGGAGATAAGATTCGGAAGGATCAGAGTTAGGGAAGATGGAGAAGAGCTAGGACTCCTGAGCCGAGAGGCACTTTAGGAAAGTTTTTTAACCTTCCCTCCTAATCGAGTTAGGTGTCCCTAATGGAGCTGAAGGCCTTAATTGAGATAACGAGACCCCATAACTGCATTTTGGCTGGAATAGTGGGGATATTAGGGTCGGTTGTTGCATTAGGACATTTTCCCGCAATAAAAATAGCACTGCTCATATTTATGGTAGTTACAGTTGGTTGTGCTGGAGGGAATACCATAAACGATTATTTTGACTATGAGATAGATAAAATAAACAGACCTGAGAGACCTCTCCCCCGTGGGGCTATGAGTAGAAAAACAGCTTTCTTATACTCCGTCTTACTTCTCACATTCGGACTCATCCTTGCATATATGATAAACATGTGGGCGTTTATCTTGGCGGTAATTGCATATGCGACTATGCTTCTCTACGCATGGAAGCTCAAGCCGATGCCTTTTGCGGGAAACCTTGCAGTTGCGGCATTAACCGGCGCAACACCTCTTTATGGAGCTGCAGGGGTTGGAAAGCTTGGTCTTGCTGGCTATCTGGCACTATGTGCCTTTCTTGTAAATGTTTCAAGAGAGATTATGAAAGATATTGAAGATGTGAGAGGCGACAAAGCTAAAGGTGCCAGAACCTTACCCATAATCTGGGGTATTAAGAGGTCAGCATATCTGGCAGTGCTCTTCGCAGTGCTTACAGTTTTAGCATCTTTCCTTCCCGTAAAAGCTGGCATCGGAGCAGGATATGCTCCTATGGGGATTGTGGATGGTTTAATCTTATGGGCTGTATATTTGATAATCAAAA
>JAMOPD010000003.1 GCA_027064745.1 Thermococcaceae archaeon | reverse complement strand
GTATATTATGGACGGAGAGAAAGTCAAGGAAGAAATAGAGAGACTGTTAAGTAGAGTCCTTCAGTGAATCTTATATCTCAGAAAAGCACCAAGTCCGCCAAATGCCTTGTAAAACTGCTGACCATCTTCCGTGTCCAGGGATATGATTTCAACGTTAGCTCCACTTTCTTCCGCCATCTTTATGAACTCCTCTGCTACATCCCACTTCTCAAATGTCAGGTTCTGACTACCACACTTGGGACAGAGCTTGAGCTTCTTTTTATATACATGGAACTCCTGTTCATTCATTGTTTTCAGTTCCTCCCAGCCACAATTATTACATTTAGCTCTGACCCTGACCCTGTCGTAGCCCTCGCTGAGGAGGAGCGTATCAACGGCCCCAAGTTCAAGAGCTTTTCTAACCTCGTGCTCACCATAGGTTACCATGCCCGTATCTTTGACAAGGTGCCTGAAGAACTCCTGAATTAACTTCCTCTCCTTTATTGCCTCGTGTTCCCTCAGTATATCGCTGGCTTTATCAACAAGCTCTTTGAGGCCATATTCCCCGCTGTAGCTTATATCAAGGACGCCGATTATCTTTTTCCTGAGTTCGTGGTGGAGGTAATCTCCCTCCACGAATTCTTCCTTAGTCGGTCCAGGCCCACCGATTATAATACCTTTGAGCTCTCCAGCCTCAAGGAGCGGTAGGAAAGCTTTGTTAGCATGTTCCCCAATACGCTTCATAAATTCATGGGTCTCCTGTTCTCTGATTCTCTCGTATCTTCTTGCAGACTGACCTCCAGCCCTCGTCTTTCCAGGAACATTCGAAGTTAGCTCTTCAATGAGTTCTATCCTTTTCCCTCGGAGGAGTCCGATACTCGCTTCATTTTTTTCCACAGTTATAAGCCCATAGGCTTCCTTTACCCTGAGCATCTCTTCTAGAGGTTCGGTTATAAAAGTCTGGTCACATCGATAGAGCCTGACTCTGAGAGGTTCTGGTGGTATTACCGCTGTCAGCTGAATGTCACTTACACCTTCTTGTTCGCTAACATTTCCAACAAAAAGAGCCAATCCCGTTGGCGGGGTCTGTCTATAGAGCTTGAGATGTTGCATTGCTCTTTCCAGAGCTCCAAGGACGTTTTTTCGCGTGCTTTTCGATTTAATGTTCTGTGCAGTGCCGTACTCCTCTCTGAGCTGCTGCATAACCTTGTTTATGTCATATCCTGCAGGAATATACAGAGAAACAAGCTCTGTAGCTCGCCCTCGGATTTTCTTAAGCTCCTCAACCTTCTTTTTAAGCTCGTACATTTCAGCTGATTTGTGAGACATGATCATCACCCCTTAAATCCGTCCGTTGACTCACTGTAAAAAAAGGAAATCAGGGGGATTTAAAAAGATTTAGATAAGCCCCAAGACATTGTCAGGATAGGTCAGGCTTAATAGTTATACTGAATTCCACCGGCATGAGTCCTAAAGCCATGAAAGTATCACCAGAATGAAAACCCCAACAATCCCTCCAACTGCTATTATGAGTAAGTTTAAAATATTCAGCTCAATGTGAGTGACACCAAGGAAATTCAACACACCAACAAGTATCAAGCCAATTATTGTATTTGCTGCAAGGAACTTAATAATTCGCCATACAAATTTCATGATGAGATAACCTACCACAGCTGTCAATATTAAGAAAACTAAGACATTAATCATCCAAATACCTCCTCATCTTAATTTCTCCAAGGTTTCTTTTGCAATATTACCCAGTGGAACCCATTTCATGCCCTCAAAGGGCAGGATAATCTTATCTTCCATATTAGCCAGCTCTTCAACTTGGGGCTTAAATTCAGATAATTTAAACTCTCCTATCATCAACAAAGCAAAAGCTTTATCATTTTTATCACCCAATTCGAGAGTTTCTTTGATCCCTCTAATAATTTCTTCCCTAAAATCCATGAAAATTTCAGGATTTTCTCTCATTAAGAAACCAAGAAACATCATTGCATTTTCCTTAACATACGGATTTTTCACTTTAACAAGGTCAAGGCATTTTAAGATACTTTCTTTTTTGAGGTTCCGTGTTAACATCTCTTTATTTCTCTCCAGAATACTTGTTAAGGCCAGTAATGAATCTCCAATTATACCCGGATTTTTTTCATTTAAGAGCTCAAATAATGAGTTGATCATTTTGTTATCTTTTAAGGCTTGTTCTACTACGGTTTCTATCTGATTACTTTCTAACATTTTTCGTACTTTATCCTTTTTAGAACCAAAAGAGAATAATCCCATTATTAACCACCATTAAAGAGTTTAGACAGCAAAGGTTAAAGCTTTTTTGTATAACCGTCAGATACCCTCAGGATAGGTCAGAGGGTCCACTTAATAGTTATACCAGAGTTATTATCAGGTGCTCTCATGGGTTACCTGACAGTACCAACCGTCAACTCCACCAGTCTCAGTTAATTTTAAGAGACATCGAGAGGAAGTTAGGCAATGAACTGTGATGAGCCCAGTGTTACATTCTCACAGCTGGAGGTATGAATCATGCCTAAAATACTTGAATCAAAATTCCAAAATTTGATTTTAGCTCTTTGCATTATCATGTTATCAAAAACAGTGCCTTATCTTACATTATTACTTCCTTGGTATCTTGGATTCCTGCTAATAAGCGGTGAAGATATGGACACAATTTCCAAACTTGCGGTCTCGCCTGCTCTGGGCTTGGGGATTGTAATCATTATAATGCACATTTTAAGCTGGCTGAACATATCATTGCCATTTGCATACTCCTTATTGGCAATTTTAACAATAGGTGCATCCCTCCTTGTCTCTCCAATTACCTCAATAGATAGAGACAGATTCACAATCATAGGAATTTGCATTGCTTTATTCCTCTCATTTATTGTTAAACTTCCATTTTTCCGAGTTCCAGCTTACCCAAGCTCAATAAGAACCGATGCCATTTTTCACGCATACAAATCGCTGGAAATCCTAAAGGAAAACACCCTCTTCATAAAAACGGCTCCTCTCGGTTTTCATGGCATAATTACCTACCCTGCCGGCTATCATTCAATTGTTGTGTTCCTGGCGAATACTACCAGTATAAATGTTGCCGAAGCTATGCTGATAATGAAAATCTTCACATGGATTTTCATTCCATTGGGGACCTATGCTGCTACATGGAGCGTGTTTAGAAACAGAAAGATAGCCGTATTCTCGGCAATTCTGGCACCTATCTCCTATCTATATTATTACTATCTCAACTATTCTCTCCTTCATCAATTCTTGAATTATTACATGTTTCTAATAGCTGTTTCTCTTTACACACTGTCCATAGAAAATCATGAAAAGAAGGATACAATATTCTCCATCCTAATAATTTCAGCACTCTTGCTTATTCATCCTTACGTGTATCTCGCCTTTGAATCCTATGCTCTCTTTGCAGTTTTGATTATGCTTATAAAGCAGAAAAAGCTTCAGACTAGAGCTACTATAGTATTTCTCTCTCAGGCAACCATAAGCTTTCTGATGTATTATGTCCTTGAATATCCAATACACCTCCATATCATGCATTATACTGCATCGTTTAACGCTCCTCAATATGCGCTTAAGGATAATTTACTGTGGGTTGAAGGCATCCTACACAGTACATTCATCAGTGAAGGACAGATTATCTTAGGAATCTTTTTTATTGTTGGAATGTTGTATGTGTTAAAACATGAGGATCCCTTTCCGAAGGCTATTGTCACAACTATTTTGTATATAATATTCCTTGTTTTTAACAAAATACTGTTCCACATTCCAATTCCATTTTATTCTGGCATCTGGAATTCCGAAAGGATATATGTACTTATAACACCAGCAGTTCCAATAATAGAAGGAATCGGGATGTATGTCGTCTGTGAATATATAAAAGCACGCACTGTACATCCAAGAGTTGTTGTGGTTTCGGTTTTCCTGCTTCTAATGATACCAGTGTTCTATGTGAATGCATGGAATATATCATTCGAGAATGCTGAGTGTATAGATAACGAAAACATTGAGACTTTTAGATTTCTAAGTCAACTTTCTGCAGATAGAATACTAATTCCAAGGTTCTATGACTCAGGGCCTTGGGCAGGTATATACCTTCCACAGAAAAATATCACCTTCATTAAAAACTCTACGGAGTTAAAGAAAGATGAGGGAATTCTCTATATTGACTCCAGAGGTTACGGTGATTTTAAAATAAACCCTCTAAATCCCTGGAATCTATTTGGGAAGTATAAGGTGGCATACTTCAACAGCAATATCTGGATCTTCAATCTCTCAGATCACTCCTCATATTATCCTAAATCACTGCTTGAATACTACAGGCTAGATAAAGATGAAATAAGGGCCTCAACTATGCATGACTGGAGGTATCTCTCCTACGGTTTCTTGCTCAGGCACCCTGCAATAATCCACGGCATAAAATTCGAAGGGTGGAACATTGTCATCGTCCCCTCTGGCGAAGGGGTTATAGCCTTTGTACCGTCCAAAGACTATACAAGAATTGGCATTGAGGTCTATTCTGGAGGCAATGAGAGCATTAATATAGATGTAACCATTAACAAACAACATATTGGCGAAATTAGAGAAGGGGGATACTGGGAGGTTAAATATCCCCTAAAGAAGGACAGGCTTTATATCATCGAGCTTAGGGGAGATTCAAGTTATGCATTTGTTAGGATGAAGCTGGAGGGGGGAGAATGAAGCAGGACAGGAGCAGAATAGGATTTATTATCTCGGCTCTTCTGATTCTGTACTTTCTAACACGCCTACTCAATATCCATCCTATGGGAGAATATTTTGACTATGATGAAGGTACCTACCTGATGATGGCTCGTCTAATAAACCACGGACACCTGCCATATAGGGATGTTTTCGCTGTTCATCCTCCCCTGTATTATTACCTTCTAGCGCTCTGG
>JAMOPD010000002.1 GCA_027064745.1 Thermococcaceae archaeon | reverse complement strand
AACATATTTGAACATGACAAGTGCAATAGACATTTTTCTTAACCGTTCATTTGATTAATACAATTATCTACCTTCAAGTGGCTTTAGCGCCTGCAACGGATCATTTTTTATCAAGACATGCTAGAAGTACAAGATCAGAGCAAACGCGGTGCTATCAGGTATAAGCGAGTTAAATATCACGCGAGGTCTAACAGAAAAACTATTATACAACGAAGCATCACATGTAAATTGAAGCTCGCACGCGCTTGATAATGTATATTAATGTACGTTAATTTTAGATATAAGGTACATTATATCTAAAACTATGGCACAATGTTGTCCATCCAATGGACAGTGTGTCTCTTGCGATTTCAGGCGTCCCCAGTGATCGGATCCAGTATAATCTGCGTTTCCATGGCATTAGGGAGAGTAGCCAGTCAAGAATCTCCATGTCCAACAACGCTTCCGAAGCGATCATCGACTTTTTGAGTTGGCCCAACACCACAGAATACACCCCTATCACAGAGACCTCGTGCTCCAAATTTATACCACCTTTAATTGTAACCAAATTTTGCCCCATGAAAACCGGATCTTAGAAGTTAACTTTTGGGAATCTGAGAACATTAGCATGATGTCAGCCCCAGAACCACCGAAGCGGGCAGGATAAGGAGCCAACAACAAGCGATGCTATAACCAATCTCCCCCTGTCCCACCAGCCTTGGAATTGCCATGAACAACACCGCACATTTAGTCCAGATTTTACGCTTGATTATAGTCAAAAATCGTCAAGATTTAATTTTTTAAATAGTAATTTTAAAATGAATAAACTAAAAGGAAGAATGATTTTAAAATTGTGAATAAAAATTATGAACTAAAATTCTAAAATTACAAATAAACTAAAAAGTAAAAACTTACCAAAAAATTTGAGAGTCACTTGACATCCAGACCAAAAAAGATGGTTATGGCGTTAAATCAGAGAGAAAGGGATTAAATCCCTTCTTTTCGCTCTTTCTCCTCTATCCACGCGATTACATTGTCGACTATCTGGGGTGCCATCCCTATGTAGTTCTCCGGCTTCAGGCTCTCAAAATCGTCCTCAGTTAAGAACTTTCTCACATCTTCGTTTTCCTTGGCAACCTCGATCAGGTCTCTGTTCTCCCTGAATGCCTTCATAGCCAGCCCTCTGACGAGTTCATGTGCCTTCTGCCTCCCCATGCCCTTCTCAGTTAGCTTCAGCATCAGCGGCTCGGCCATGATGAGGTTGTGAGTCATGTGCAAGTTCCTCTTAATGTTCTCGGGGAAGAACTCCAGTCCCGAGAGAACCTTCCTCATGCTCTTGAGCATCTCCTCAAGCAGGACAAAGCTCTCCGGAAGGATGACCCTCTCAACGGAGGAGTTCGTGAGGTCTCTCTCGTGCCAGAGGGGATTGTTGAGCAAGGCTGGGAAGACGTTCGAGTACAAAACCCTCGCCAGACCGCTCACCTTCTCGCTCCTGATGGGGTTCCTCTTGTGGGGCATCGTTGAGGAGCCCACCTGTTTCTTCCCGAAGGGCTCGCTGATCTCAAGTATCTCCGTCCTCTGAAGGTTCCTTATCTCCAGGGCAATCTTGTCAAGGGTCGAGGCGATGAGAGCGAGAACCGCCATAAGCTCCGCATAGACGTCGCGCTGGATTATCTGGTTGCTTATCCTGGCTGGCTTTAGTCCGAGATCCTCCATAACGAGGCGCTGTATCTCGAGCCCCTTGTCCCCGAAGCTTGCCATCGTCCCAACGGCGCCGCTCATCTGGCCGACCAAAACCCTTTCCTTCAGTTCCTCTATTCTGTCCAAGTGCCTCTGTATCTCGTCGAGCCATATCGCGAACTTCATGCCGTAGGTGGTCGGCACTGCGTGCTGGCCGTGGGTTCTTCCTATGCAGACGGTGTACTTGTGCTCCCTGGCAAGGTTCTTGAGAATCGAGCGTATCTCCCTGAGGTCGTTCTCCACTATCTCCAGGCTCTCCTTTATGAGGAGGGTGTTGGCGGTGTCTATTATATCGTTGGAGGTGGCGCCAAGGTGGACGTACTTGCCGTGCTCCCCACAAACTTCACTCAGGGCCTTGACGACGGCCATTATATCGTGGTGTATCTCGGCCTCTATCTCCTTGACGCGCTCGAGTTTCACCCACTTCGTGTTGGCCCGCTCAGAGATAACACGGGCGCTCTCCTCGGGGATGTTGCCTACCTTTGCGTGGGCCCTTGCCAGAGCGGCCTCAACCTCGAGAAGTTTTTGGAGTTTATTCTCCTCATCCCAGATGCGCCTCATTTCCTCGCTTCCGTAGCGGTAATCAATCGGATGAACGGCCATATTATCACCAAATCTATGGCAATTTTTAGGCCTTAAAACCTTTCGCTTAACATGAATTTGCAGGAGCATGGATGAACATTCGATTAATCCATTAAAGCCATAGGATTGTCCAATAAAGCAAGGAAAATACCGAAAAGTATTTAACCTAATTTCCTGAGAATGTTACGACAAAATTTCGGAGGTGCCAAAGATGGCAGAAGAACATGTTGTCTACATAGGAAAGAAGCCTGTTATGAACTATGTCCTTGCCGTAATAACCCAGTTCAACGAAGGCGCTAAGGAAGTTAGCGTCAAGGCCAGAGGAAGGGCCATTAGTAGAGCTGTCGACGTTGCAGAGATCGTTAGAAACAGGTTCCTCCCAGAGGTCAGGGTTAAGGAGATCAAGATCGGTACCGAGGAGCTTCCAACTGCCGATGGCAGAACCGCAAACACCTCAACAATTGAGATCATAATGGAAAAGCCGTGAGTTCAACTTTTCTTTCCTTTTCATAACTTTACACTACAATCCATCTTAGAATGATAGAAAACTTAATATTTATTTTCCTAAAACTCTATCAGGTGGAAGTTCTTGAAGTTTGAGACAATCCATGCCAGTGATGAGAAGGCTAAAGAACTTGCTCAAATCCTATTGAATGATAAAGCACTTGCTATTCTTCAGATTCTCCAGGATGAGGAGCTTTCAATCAGTGAAATCGCTTCAAGGCTCAACATGCCTATTTCGACTGTCTCATATCATATTGATAAGATGACAAAGGTTGGCCTTGTGGAGATTAGCGGGAAGAAATACGGAAAAAGATTGCAGGAGGTAAAACTCTACAGAGCTTCTCCAACACCCATCCTCCTCTTACCAGGAAAACCTCAGGCAAAAAAGAAGTTTCTTAGAAGATTTGAGCAGATTCAGATTATAAGTCTGACAATAGCGGGCCTCCTAGCCATTGGAGTGTATAAAATTGTAGGCAATGTTGTGAAACCTGTTACCCCTCATACCAAAGTCGTTGAAACGTTTACAAATACATCTACATCAAGGATGTTTATAAAGGCTACCACAACAGCTACAGCAAATACAACTACAACTGCCACCTATAGAGGTACTGGAGTTTTTTTACATAGTTATCTGCCTTATATAGCCGCATTCAGTACATTTGTTCTTGTCTTTTTGTTGCTCACATACTATTTTAAAAAACGAAACCTATAAACATACTGCCAGGAGAGCGCCTGATAATAAATCCGGTATATGCCCATCTGACCTATCTCGACAGTACCCCTATAAATCCCAAAACATTTTTAAGTTCTCCACCAAATCCTCCATTGACAGGAGGTGTAGCAATGGCTCCAAGAATTGCTGTGGGACAAGTGGTAAAGAGAAAGGCTGTTATTGTGCATCCTAACGATACTATCTATAAAGCGGCCAGAGTTTTAGCGAGGAACAAAGTTGGTAGTGCAGTTGTGGTTGAAAATGATGAAATCGTTGGAATAATAACGGACAGGGATATACTTAATAAAGTAGTCGCGAAGGAAAGAGATCCAAAGACACTTAAAGTTGCAGATGTTATGACTAAAAATCCAATAACCATTGAGGATGACTATGATGTGCAGGATGCAATTGATAAAATGATGGATAAAGGAATAAGGAGACTTTTAGTTACGAGACTTGGAAAACCGATAGGATTCGTAACTGCAGCTGATCTACTAGCCGCTCTCAACGCATATAACACAGAAGAATTGGAAGAAGAACCAGAAACCGAAGTCTATGGAATCTGCGAGTTATGTGGGCAATATGGGCCTCTATATAAGGTGATACACGAAGGCAATGAAATGTGGGTCTGCGAAAATTGCAAAGATTTAATAAGTGGCCAGTGACGATATCTCTGCTTTTTCTATCATTTAGGTTAGGTATACCTATCAATGCTTTTTGAAAGGGTCTCTAGAATTTTCTCCTGCATTTTCTCTTGGTTCTCATGGGTTAAAGTGTAAACTATGCCAAACTTCCTGAATTTATCCACATATCTTCTGTGTACAACTGCCAGCAGAGGCTTTCTGCTGTTTATTGCCTCCTCCACCGCCTTTTCAAATTCCTTGCTTTTGAATTCCATAGCCCCCATCTCATCGATGATTATTATCTGTGCATTCCTCACCGCTCGCCTGATTGCATTAACACCAACTCTTTCTAAATCGTGGATATTAACAACATATCTACCAATTCTGGGAGAACCTTCTCCAATTATGGCAAGAACACCCTCCTCGTCGGTATCCAGGGCTTTAACCCTGAATCCTACCCGTTTTCCATGTTCTCTAAGTTCCTGCGTCACCATTCCTCCAATTCTATAACCCCTTTTCTTCAGTTCCTCTGCTGTTTTGAGAATGAGTGTTGTTTTCCCAATTCCTGGCATACCTGTAATGAAAATTCTCATAACATCACCAGCTGAATTTTTAAACTTTAAGGCTAAAGCCTTTAGGGTGATGTCGATGAAGTATAAACCTGAGGACTTAACTAGACTTCCAAGGAGTGTTGAGTATAAAAACCGAATGGTGCATCTAATTGATCAGCGGCTGATACCTCATGAGTTTAAAATCATTAAGCTGGAAACTGTGGATGAAGTTGCACAAGCTATAAAAACAATGCAAATCAGGGGGGCTCCAGCAATTGGAGCCGCTGCAGCCTTTGGTCTGGCTCTTTATGCAGAAACGGCAAAGGTTGAGAGCAAGGAGGAATTCTTTAACGGTTTTTACAGAGCATATGAAATCCTGAAAAACACCCGTCCAACAGCGGTCAACCTCTTCTGGGCTCTCAATAGAATAAAACACCTTGCTGAGGAGCATAGAGAGGACAGTTTGAATGAAATAAGGCAGTTGATAGTCGAAGAAGCTCAAAAAATAGCGGATGAAGATGTGGAAGCCAACTTGCAGATGGGTCATATTGGAGCTGAAATCCTGCCGGAGGGAAATATATTAACGCACTGCAACGCAGGTAGCTTAGCCACAGTTCACCTTGGAACTGTGGGAGCTGTGCTTAGAGTCATTCATAAGGAAGGAAAACTCAAGCTTCTATGGGTGGACGAGACAAGGCCGGTCCTTCAGGGTGCCCGCCTTAGCGCCTGGGAGTACCACTACGACGGCATTCCGCTCAAGCTGATAACCGACAACATGGCAGGCTTTGTGATGCAACAGGGAAAGGTTGATGCGATAATAGTTGGAGCGGACAGGATAGTGGCTAACGGCGACTTCGCCAACAAGATAGGCACTTATACTCTGGCTGTCCTCGCCAAGGAGCATAGAATTCCATTCTTCACGGTTGCTCCACTTTCAACCATTGACATGAGCTTGAAGAGTGGGAAGGAAATACCCATTGAGGAGAGAAAGCCAGAGGAAGTCCTCACCTGTGGTGGCTGTAAGATTGCTCCTGATGTCGACGTTTACAACCCGGCCTTCGACATCACGCCACATAAGTACCTAACTGGGATAATAACCGAAAAAGGTGTTGTTTATCCTCCATTTGAAAGGAACTTGAAGAAGCTATTTGAATAGTTTTCCTTATTCATAAAAATTTTTAAACTCACAGTATTAGCGATCTTTGGTGCATGCTATGAAAAGGTTTGTCTCAGTTTTGATGCTCTTTCTGATGATTAGCACTGTATCCGCAGAGACAGACAATTTGGTGTGGAGCGTCCAAATTCAAGGTAGGCCGGTTTATTTTGCTTTTTCAAATGATAGTGCTGTCATTGGGAGTTTCATTTACAATGGAAGCTGGACAAGCTGGGTTTATACAATTAAAAATGGAACTATTCTTTGGAGCAATGAATATGAGGGCAGAAGGATAGCTGGAATTACTGTGAGTGATGGACTGATTTATATTGCCCTACCCAATTCCATAGAGTTTTTTGACTTAAGCGGAAACCTTATTGGAAACTTCACTTCAAAGAGCAAAATTTTGGGTCTCCAAAAGGTTAGCAAAGGAGTTGTGGTGAGAACATCTATGGGTTTCTATGTCCTTAATGGGAACAAGCTTATTGAAAAGCATAAAATAGGCATTCCAGTTGCATACGTAAATCTTGAGCAGAAAAAGTTCCTCAGCTTAACTCCATTTTCAAAAATTCTCACATGCTATGACTTTGAGGGAAATGAGCTTTGGAATAAGAAACTTTTCAAAGGACAGAATCCTTACGGTTGTTGCTGACGAAAACGGCATAGCAGTCAGTCATGGATATGCCAAAGAAGAGCCAGCTTATGGGTATATTCAGGTTGGCTACGTTAGCTACATGGACTGGGAAGGTAATCTCGTATGGATGCAGAAGATAAAAGCAGAAATCGCTGGTTGGGCGCGCTTCTTAGCAATGGATAATGGAAGAATTTTAGCTGGTGCTGGTGTTGTTCACCTGCTCGATAGGAAAAACGGAAAAGTCATCTCCAGAATTGAAACACACGAAGATAGTGCAAGGGTGTTCTTAAAAAATGATGTCGGCGCTGTGATAACTCAGAATATGTGGAGGAACTATGGGCTTGTTTATCTGATTAATGAGGATAACGGACGTGTCCTGTGGAGTTTAAAAACCGATCCAATACTTGGAGGATATTTTGACAGCAGATATATTTATGTTGGTGTTCCAGTTGGGGAGAGAAGGAGTGAAGTTAGGGCATATTCCGGGGAAGAATACACTCCAAAACCTCAAACCGTTTTACCATCTCAAATAAACTCCCAAGAGAAAGAGCTCCTTGCAGTAGCTTTTGTTCTAATTTTAATCATCTTTCTGATGAGAGGGAGAAGTTAAAATTAAAAACAATCAGCATAATTTCCTATGGTGATGGTCATGCAGACTTTTGGATTAAAAACACAGATAATTCTGGGAAATGGCAGTTTAAGCAGGCTCCAAAAAATCACCAGTAGCTATGATAGAGTTCTAATCCTCGCATCGAGGTCGGTAAAACGAGAGGGCTTTCTGAAGGAAGCCGAAAAATATATAAGCGAGGCAGGAGCTGAGGTAGAAAGCATAACGGGAGTTTCAGCAGAGCCATCATACGAGTATGTTGAAGAGATTCTCCCGAGGGCTAGGGAGTTCCATCCGGAGCTCATAATTGCCATAGGAGGAGGAAGCGTTATAGATGTCGCAAAAGCAGTTAAAGTTTTCTATGATTCACCAGAAACAGCTTTTGAGGAGATAGCTTTCTTCTCCCGGTTCCAAAGACCAAAACCAATCCCAAAGCTGAAAACTCCCCTCATTGCGATTCCTTCAACAAGTGGGGCGGGAAGTGAAGTTTCTGGGGCAAGCGTCCTTAAAAAGAATGGAGTAAAGTATAACCTCGTTTCCTTTGAGATAGCTCCTGATTTTGCAATCCTTGATCCTCGCCTACCTGTAACGATGCCTCGTGAAGTTGCCAGAAACTCCGGGTTAGATGTCCTCGTTCATGCCATAGAGGCTTATGTTAGCAAAGCAGCGAGTCCTTTCAGTGATGTAATGGCCGTTAAAGCAGCCAAAACAGTGTTTGAATTGCTCCCGAAATCTGTTGAAGGAGATAATGAAGCAAGGGAGAAGATGCATTACGCCGCTACGATGGCTGGAATAGCCTTCCTCAACGGTCGTCTCGGCTTAGCTCATGCCATGAGCCACAAAGGAGCATGGATGGCCCCCCATGGTCTGCTGAATGCCATCCTGCATCCCTGTGTTATGGAGTTCAACATGAGGGATGAGGGGGCAAGGCTCCGATACCGAGAGCTGGCCAAAGAGCTTGGGATGAAGGACGAGAAAGAACTCCTAGCCAGAGTCAGGGAGCTCAATGAGAAGCTTGAAGTCCCAAAGCTGAGGGAAATCGTGGAGGAAAGGGAATTCCTTGCAAGACTTGATAAGATGAGCGAAAAAGCTTATCATGATCCATTGATAAGCTTCAACCCAATAGAGCCATCAGTAGAAGAGATAAAGAAGCTGTATCTGGAGGCATTCTACGAAAAATAAAGGAAGTTAGCTCACAACAACCTCCTTTTCTCCTCCATTTTCCACTTCCCTTATTTTGCCTTCTTTCATGACCTCGACTATAGCAAGGCTCAGAAGAGCGAGGAAAAGGTATATCGTCGCTGAAGCTCCAAAGAGCACTTCATATGCCTTTGAAGTTGGAATTTTTATTGCCATAGGAACTCCTGGAATATGGAGAAGGGTATAGTATGTGCTCATGACTGTGCCGGCTATAGCAGGTCCCCACGTTGAACCAAAGTTCCGGAAGAGGCTGTTTGCACCTGTTGCAACTCCCATAACCCTCGGTGGGACTGAAAAGACAAGCACGTTGATTAAGGAGATATTCATAAGCGTTATCCCTGCACCGATAAAGGTTATCACACCCACAAAATGCCAGAGCGAAAGCTGAGTGGCATATTTTGATAGAAAAGCCAGACCGCCACTCGCTATTAGTGCTCCTGTTACCGCGAGAGGCTTTGCTCCGATTTTCGGCATCAACTTTCCAGCGAGAGGTGCGATTATGAGCATTACTGTAGCCATTGGAGTCATTAAGAGGCCACTCTGGAGTATGGTCTTACCAAAGCCATAGGGCGGTTTCATTTGGAATATGTATGTGTTTGCTTGGCTCATCATGGAAATGCCGAATGCTGCAAACATTATGCCCATGTTGACTATGGCTGGGTTTCTGGCAGAAATTATATTGAGCGGGATTAGAGGATTCTCAGCTTTTCTTTCCCACAAGATTAGAAGGATCATACCTACAACTGCTACTCCAAATAGCATGAGAGTTTCCCTTGCCGTCCATCCAACGTTTGGTGCCCTCGTTACTGCCACCAGCGTCGGAACAACAGCCACAATGAGAAGCAAAGTGCCAAGCCAGTCAAGTTTTCCGGGATTAATATACCTGCTCTCTTTAAGAACCTTCCAAGCAAGGAAGAACATCAGCACTACAAATGGAGCGGCTGAATGATAAGTCCAGCGCCATCCCCAGTGCTGGGTAACGTATGCTCCCAGTGGCAGGGCTATGACCATTCCAACGCCGAACATCGCACTTATCATACCCTGAACCTGTGGCACCATTTCTGGCGGAAACTCCTCACGGACAAGGCTGAACGCTAGAGGAAAGATCGCCATTCCTAAGCCCTGAATTCCCCTTGATACGAGGAGCCACTGATAGCTCTGAGCGAAGCCGTTCAGAATGACGCCGAGAGTGTAGAAGCCCAGAGCAACTAAAAACATCTTTTTCTTGCCGTACATGTCGCCGAGCTTGCCCATTACTGCCGCACTGACCGTTCCAACGAGCAGGTAAATTGTGAGAATCCAGCTAACGTCATTGGGATTTATGGCAAATTCCTTCTGAATTGTAGGTAAGGCAGGAGTTAGCATGGCCTCCGTGTACATGACGAGTAGAGGCAGAATGACCACGACGAGCATGGCTTTCCTCGCGTATTTAAGGTCGTACTCTTCCATTAGTATCACCAGACATATCGACAGATATATAGTTTATAAGTTTAACGGTTCGGATTTAGATATGGTGCAATAAGTTTCATTACTCTTTTTAAGGACATTATCAAAATCAAATTTATCCCGGCAGCATGCAGGTTTATAAAGGTTAAACACTACCTACCACCATGCATCCCCTTCTGAAGAAGGCAATAAAAGAGAGATTCAGGCTCAACGAGCTCCAGCAGAAAGCCTTTCATGAGATTAGTTCTGGAAAGAGTGTCCTGATTGTAGCCCCAACAGGCTCCGGAAAGACCGAAGCTGTCATTCTGCCCGTCTTCAACGCAATTCTCAAGAACAATCTAAAGCCAGTCTCAGCCCTTTACATAGCCCCTTTAAAGGCACTGAACAGAGATTTGCTTGACAGACTCCTCTGGTGGGGAGAAAGGCTCAGCCTGAATGTGGAGGTGAGGCACGGCGATACATCGGCGTACAAAAAAGCAAAGCAGGTGAAAAATCCCCCTCATCTGCTTATAATAACCCCTGAGACCCTTGGAGTGCTCCTAACGATGAAGTCCCTCAAAAAGGCTCTGAGCAATTTAAAGTTTGTTATAGTTGATGAAATCGCCGAGCTGGCCGACAATAAGCGCGGTGCTCAGCTTACTCTAGCCCTTGAGAGACTTTCGGAGATTGCTGAGTTTCAGAGAATTGGCATGACCGCTACCCTTGGAAATGAAGAGGAAATAAAAGAGTGGTTGAAGGCCGAAACGATAGTAAAGCCTGGATGGAAGAAAAAATATCGCATTCATGTCCTGTATCCACAGGCTGATGAGAAAGATTCTGAGCTGGCCAGAAAGCTTAACCTGCCGCTGGATGTCGCTACAAAACTCAGAATTCTATGGGATATTGTTGAAGAGCATGGAAAAGCCCTAATCTTCACGAATACGCGGCAGTTTGCTGAGATCTTGGCGCACCGCCTCAAGGCCTGGGGAAAGCCTGTTGAAGTCCACCACGGAAGCCTCTCAAAAGAGGCCAGAGTTCAGGCTGAGAAAGCCTTGAAGGAAGGAAGAATAAGGGCTCTTATCTGCACCTCCTCGATGGAGCTTGGGATAGACATCGGTGATGTTGACGTTGTTATACAGTATATGAGCCCAAGGCAGGTGAACAGACTTGTTCAAAGAATCGGGAGAGGAAGACACAGAGTTGGTGAGATAAGTCAAGGTTATATCATTGCAGCAAATGTTGAAGATTACCTCCAGAGTCTGGTCATAGCCAAACATGCCCTCGATGGAAAGATGGAGGCAGTTAAACCCTATGAGAACGCCCTTGATGTGCTCGCACATTTTGTTGTCGGGCTTCTCATTGAAAGGAGAAGGCTCCCGAAAGAAGAGCCGTTTAAAATTGCAAAGAGAGCTTATCCCTACAGGAATCTGAGCTGGGAGGATTATGGTGCCGTTCTCAAGCTTCTGATAGATGCGAGGCTTATCGGCTACGATGAGGATAGGGAGCTACTCTACCTGAGGAGAGGAGCTTATCAATATTACTATGAGAACCTCTCGACGATTCCGGATGAGATTTCTTACAGGGTCTTTGATGTCAAAAGCGGGAATATCATCGGCCGCCTTGATGAGAAGTTCGTCATGGATCTTGAGGAAGGTATGGAGTTCGTAATGCACGGTCGGAGCTGGATTCTCCTCAAGGTGGATGAAGACGCGAGGATTTTAAGAGTGAGGGAGAGCAAAAGCCTTGAGAGTGCTATTCCAAGCTGGGAGGGTGAGATGATACCTGTTCCCTTCAGCGTTGCCCTCGATGCTGGAAGACTAAAGAGAGAGCTAATTTTTGATTTTGAGCGGGGGAAAGAACTGCTGAATGGGGTTATTTTTAGTGAGGAAGAGTTAAGGCAGGCTGTTAATGAGATAAAAGGAGATGTTTTCTCAACGGACAAGGACATAACTGTCGAGAGCACACCAAAGGCTCTTGTAGTGCATGCAGATTTTGGCAACCAGACAAATGAGGCTCTTGGGAGATTTATCTATTCCTTCCTGAGGATGCGATATGGAAACGTCTTCGCTATAAGGAGCCAGGCACATGCCGTTGTAATTAAGACTCCCTTCCAGCTGAATCCTGAAGAGGTTAAGGGCTACCTCTTCCAAGAACCGGAGGCAATGGAGTTTATGCTGACAAAAGCTATGCGGGAGAGCACGGTCTACAAATGGAGGATGAGAAACGTTGCCAAACGCTTCGGTGCGCTCAGAAAAGAAGCAAAGATCAGACGCATAGAGAGGCTCTTTGAAGGAACCGTCGTGGAGAAGGAAACATTCAATGAGCTCTTTCATGACAAGCTCGATGTAAGGACTGCCGAATATGTCCTGAGGGAGATAAAGAATGGGTTCCTGCGCGTAAAAGCCAGCCTGAGGAGGGAGCCATCAAAACTCGCCAGAATTAACATGAGCATCGGCGGCGAGTTTCTCCTCGGAGGAGAACTTGAAAAAGATGAAATCCTCGAGCTCTTCAAGAGAAGGATACTGGATACAGAGATCGTTCTGGTATGTACTAACTGCGGCTGGATGAGCAGGACAAAGGTCTTACGCCTTAAAGATAGAATGAAGTTTCTTGAATGCCCGAGATGTGGCTCAATAATGATTGCTGTGGCACATCCAATTGATGCCGAGGAATTTCTCAAATCTCTTAAGAAGCTGAAGCGTGGAGAAAAGCTTGAGCCAAAGGAGGAGCGCGCTTATAGAAAGCTCATAAAGGCCAGTGATTTAATCCAGAGCTATGGTTTTGATGCTGTTCTGGCCTTAGCGAGCTACGGGACTGGGCCGGACAGTGCAGCGAGAATTTTGGGGCAGTATAGGGGTGAGGCTCTGCTCGTTGCTCTGATGGAACAGGAAAAGAGGTTCATAAGAACGAGGCGCTTCTGGGTGGAGAGAAAGGAGAAGGAGGAAAATTCAGAAAGCAAGACTGCCTCTTGATTTGTGTTCTTATTAGGACAACAATGCTTAAATATGTCAGCACTCCCCATACAGTATGCTGTGCTGTTTGGCAGAATTAAGAAATCGGAACATTGGTGAATCCCGTGATTGGGAGGGCCCTAAGGCACGGCTAATCCTCCCAGAGCCTCTTTATCCCCTCCGCGTCCCCCTTCTGGACGAGCCTCAGCAGTTTGACCGCGTGAAAAAACTGCCTAAACGTCTTCTTCCTCGATGAGACGGTCTATCATCTTCAAGAGCTCTTTCTCAGCCTTTTTCATTGCCTTCTCCGAGAAGTCCGAGAACTCAAGGGCCTTCGCTATGGCAAGGACTTCGGGCGGGATTCCTCCTTCGACTGCTTTCTTCGTTTCTGGGAGTTTTTGTTTCTGCGGTTCTATCTTCTTCCCGCTGATCTCCGCCAGGAACTGCCTGAACTCCTCCAGTTCTGGCTCTATGTCGATGCCTGCTTGTTTGAGAACAGGGAATGGGTTGTCCGCCTTGAGTGCTGTGCGGAGCGCCTTAAGCTGATCCTCTTGATATTTATCATATAATTTGTCAACGATCTTTCCTGCCTTTTCCACGGCTGTCCTTATGGTTTCTCGTAGTTTTTCTTTGTCATATCGGTATCCTAGTTTTTCTAACTGTTATTGGATCATGTCTACAATTAGACTGGATTTTCTTTTAGGTGGTCGTAATGATTCCCATCTTCTGCTATAATTGAAAGAGCATTTCCAACGATGTGTCCAATGTTCCCGTTATATACACCTGTGTGCTCTGCCAGGGCCATCGCCAAAAACGGCTGTATGAATACGAGTTTTACGAAGGGCGGTTCTTTGGTATGTGTTGCAATCTCATGGAATTTTTTTATCTTGCATTGACTTTATGTATATGTAGTGCCCCCCATCGCTAATATCGAGTATCTTTTTTATCTTCTTCTCGCTATTATCCGGATCTGCTCGTTTGAGGAGTTCGATGATTCCTTGTCTGTGCTCCAGTATTGTGCCTGTTAGATGACCTATTGCATCGTACGTAGTGTTGTACTTTGCTGCCACGCGCCTTCTAAGTGCTTCCCAGTCGACTTTCTGCACCTCTTTTTTCTTCTTCCCCCTGAAGATGAACATCCCTGCCAACGGTAGAAGCGACAACCTCACCACCCCTCAAACTTCGCCTTCATTGGAGATAAGCCTTTCCCCTTTGAGGAAGTCCCGCAGATCCCACACGGGGTAGCCCCCTTCCCTTAGCCCCTCCTTTCCCTCGACGCTCCTCGCGATGAGGCCAAAGCGAAAAGTCCCATCAAACCTGACGAGCGTTGATTTGCTCTCCAGCTCTTTCAAAACCCTCCTCGCGTCCCTCTCGCTCAAGTCCTCCCACTTGACCTCAATTAGGTTGGCCGTGTCTCTGCCCAACGCCACGATGTCAATCTCCTCACCCCTGAACCACCACCTGCCAAGGGTTTCAAATTCAAGGGGCCTCTTGAGGAGAAGGAACTCCCTCGCAAGGTCTTCAAAGCGGATCGAGAAAACCCTGTAGAGGTCGTCGAGCTTAGCGGTTCCAGCGGCTATCTCGGCCATCTGGGGGTAAGTCAGGACAAACCAGCTCAGCAAAACTGGATCGCTTATCCTGTAGAGGCTCACCTTTCTGCTCCCGAGGATTGGGGCTTCCTTCTCAACGAAGCCGAGCCTCATGAGGGTCTCAAGGTAGGGGTAAACGCTCCTCGCTGGAAGGCCGAGATAGTTTGCAATCTTCTCAAGCCTTCTGTTGCCCTCAGCGATAGCCCTAAGGATTGAGAAGTAGGTTTTAAGCTCCCTCAGCTCTTCTCCAAGGATTACGTAAGGCTCGTCGTAGAACAGGCCGTAATCGCTCAGGAACTCCTCCCTCACGAACTCCTTGATCGAGGAGTAGCGGGAAGCGAGCCTTAGATAGGGCGGAATTCCCCCGACGAGCATGTATGCCATAATTCCGTATTCCTTCTCATCAAAAAACTTCAGGGCGTTGCGGTAGTCCATGGGCTTTAGGTGAATGCTCCTCGTCCTCCTGCCATAGAGGGGCGAGGCGTGACTCAGAACGTCGTCCCACATCATTCCGAGTAAAGAACCGGAGATGACGAGCATGACGTTTTTCTCGCTCAAAATTCCGTCCCAGACCCTCTGAAGGTCGCTCAGAATCTTCCTGTCAGACTTTATGGCGTACGTGAACTCGTCAAGGACTATGAGACAGTCATCGCTTCTTTCGGCGAGGTAGCTCAGGAGATCAAACCAGTTATCGGTCTCGACCTTCAGGATTAGCTCGTCCCCGAGGAAAGAGGAAAGAGCGCGTTTGAACTCCCTCATCTGGACTTCCTTTATCGCCTCTGGAAAAGTGAAGAAGAAGGTCTTTCTGCCTTTGGAGAACTCGCGCATGAGCCTCGTCTTCCCGGCCCTTCTCCTGCCGTAAAGAACGAGGAAGGATGGCCGGTTATTCCACTCTCGTTTGAGAACTTTCATCTCCCTCTCGCGGTCTATGAACTCCACGGCCTTTCACCAGATAGTATAAGCACGATTATATATAAATACGTTTCGACGAAATTCGCTCCTACCAGTTACTGGTGACCTCTACCTAAAGGCATGCTCCACCAGCGGATCAGGTATGAGGTATCCTCCGACAGTTTTCTCAAGGTAACCATAACGGATGAGGTTATTAAGGATGTTCGAGAAGTTCTTGTCGTCAATTCTCTTCCCTTCAAGAAGCTCAACGGTCTCTTTTATCTCCTTCCACCGATGCTTTCCGTTTGCAACAGCCCTCATTGCAAGCTCGTAACGGTGAGAAAGGTTCTTCAGCTTGGAGAACTCCGATAGAATCAGCTTCTTCGCATCCTCTCTGAGTTTTCGGAGGGCATTGGCATGGCCCAGCCCAAGGTAACGGTTGTAGCCATAGAGGGTGAGCCAGCCAACTATACCATCGAGCTCGTCAACAACCTCCTCAATCTCCTCCTTTGTAACATCCATTCCAATTTCAGCGAAGCCTCTTTCAAGGAAATTTACACTCTGATATCTTTCAAAGCGCTTTAGCATAATCTCAACATGCAGTCTACCGAAGAGGGCAGAATTCGGGTCGTGCATCTTGAGAAAATCCTCAAGGAGGCCGACTTCAGAGCCTGTAAGCACAAAGCTAACATTTTGAAGTTCATCAAGTGCCCATGCTATCAGCTCCGGATAGCGGGCGAGAGAAAAGCGAAGATACTGAGCCTCGTCTATTGCTATTATAAACCGCTCGTTGGTTGAATCTATACGCTCAAGGACTTCGTGGAGGTTTACACTTTTATCTGTCTCAACATCAACGCCCATGCCGAGGAAGCGCACACCTTTGATGTTCCTAATAAGTGTTCTGGCCTTTTCTCTTCCAGATGTTTTCAAAAAACCTCGAAGAATCAGCCTTGCAAGTGCTTCCCTAGGAACATTTCCAAATTCAGAGTAAACCTTTCGCGCATCAATTTTGACGCTTCTGTAGGGGAGCTCGTTGAGAGAAACGTTGAGAAGGGAACTCTTCCCAAGGCGTCTGATTCCAAGAATCGTAACGAGACCAACACCTTTTTTCAGGCTGTTTTTAATTTCCTTAAGTTCATACTCCCTGTCATAGAGTTCCTCCCTCTTCATCTTTGGTTTTGGATTGAACAGCATACCCCCCACCAGTTACTGGTGGGGGGGTCTTGCTTAAAAAGATATTGCCGTCAGTATGGGCAAAAAGGGTTCACCCCCCTTTCCCGTAAATCTCGTTCAGAGCCTTCAAAAACTCGCTGGCAGTGACAACATCCCTAACGTCAATGCGCTCGTTCTTGGTGTGCGAGATGTCGAGGTTGCCGGGGCCGAAGACTATCGTTCTCGTTCCGTTGTACATGAAGTTTATAGCATCGGTCCAGCTCCTCATGCCGCCGAATTCGTCTATGTCCGTGACTTCCATCGCCTTCTTCGCCAGCTGGACGATTTCCTCATCCGGTTCAAGCTCGTAGCCGTCCCATATCTCGGTGTACTCATACTTCAGCGTGTACTCCTCGAATATTGGCTCCATGAGATCGAGTATGTCCTCAACCTCCTGCTCCGGCAGAAGCCTCGCCTCAACACGTCCTTTGCAGAGAGCTGGAATTAGGTAATAGGGATTCTCGCAGACCAGCTCCTGAAGACCAATGTGGGCGTCAAAGTATTTGCCTTTGGCGTTGAATGGTTCAAGCTTTTTGAACTCCTCTAGCATCCTGAAGGTCTGATCTATTGCATTTATCCCGCTCTCCGGACAGGCACCGTGGGCTTCCTTGCCGTCGACCTCAAAATAGGCCTCGATGTTACCGGCGTGTGCGATGTGGACTTCCAAATCGGTTGGCTCTAAGACGACGGCCATCTTTGGCTTGTAACGCTCCATGAAAAGAGCACTTCCCCTGCCTCCCAACTCCTCGTCGCTCACAAACACTATCCCGACGTTGAGGTCTTTCCCTTCCCTGCGCAGGTTCTCAAGCATGAGAAGTATCGCGGCAGCGCCGCCCTTTATGTCACTCGCTCCAGTGCCATAAACGATGTTGCCCCTCACGAAGGGTTTGGCTCTCATTGGGATGGTGTCGATGTGAACCTCGTAGAAGAGCTCAGCCTCTGGATTCACAACAAGGTCGATAATCTGGCCATCGCTCTCAATATGAACATCATAACCGAGCTTATGGAGAAACGCCATTATATGGAGGGCAATTCTGTCTTCTTGGCCAGAAGGTGAGGGTATATTAAGAAGGTTGACAAGTATCTCCTTTGCTCTTTCGGTTTTCATTTGGGTCACCAATTATGAGTTTGAGCAGAAGTTTATAAGTACTCCTAAATCTATCACATTGTTGAGGGAGCATAATGGAGACGGATCGAGTTAATGAGCTGATAAAAATTCTGAAAATGAAAAAACATCCAGAGGGCGGATATTATGTTGAAATATACAAGTCCAGAATGGAGGTAAAAGCTGATGGAAAAAGCAGAAAGGCAGTAAGTGCTATATATTTCCTTCTTCCCAAAGGAGAAGTTAGCAAACCACACCGCATTGCATGGGATGAAATCTGGCATGTTTATGAAGGTGAATTGGAGCTGGTATGGGCTGATGAACAAGTCCACAGGGAAAGGCTTGGAAAAGTTAGAGAGGGAGTAAAAGCATTTGCCTGCGTTCCAGCTGGAGCATGGCAGGCAGCTAAGCCCCTAAGCGATTATGCTTTAGTTGGATGCACAGTTTCACCTGGCTTTGAATGGAATGATTTTGAAATAGCTGAAGGAGAAATACTTAAGGAGCTTTTACGACGGTTTCCAGAGTTTGAGGAGTTTTCAAGCCAAGGGATGTAAAAAGATTCTCCTTCATCTGATTGATAAATCACAACAATAACAATTAAAGCTATGAACAACCAAAGAGCCTTTGAATGTTGAAGCTCTGATTTGGGCGATGAAGCGATCCTCCCTTGAGCCCGTGAGGTGATTATCATGATACCCATAGAGATTCCACCAAATACGATAATGCTCAAAGGCATCAGCTGGGATAGCAACGTCTATCTGGTTAGAGATGGAAATGAAGCTCTCATAATCGACACAGGAACCGGGACATACTGGAACCGCTATGTTGAGGCGTGGAAGAGAGGAGGATATCTCGAAAACCTTGAGAGGGTTATTATCTTCAACACCCATGAACATTTCGACCATGTCGGCGGAAACTCCATGATGAAAAGATGGCTCGAAAGGAAAAGAGTTGAAGTTCTCTTTTCTGCTCATGAAAAGACAGCGGAGACCCTTGAAAATCAGAATGACTACGTGATACTCTCCTTTTATTATGGACGTCGGTATGAACCGGTTAAATTTGATTTTAAGCTTCGGGATAACGATACTTTGAAAATCGGCTCTCTTAAGCTTGAGCTAATTCACACTCCCGGGCACACCGCAGGTAGCTCATGCCTCTATGAGCCGAAAGAAAAGCTCCTCTTTACAGGGGACACGGTCTTTAAAGGCACTGTTGGTAGGACAGATTTGCCTACTGGAAGCCATTTGAAGATTATTGAATCTATAAAAAAGCTTGAGAGTTTAGATGTCTATCTTGCCCTGCCCGGCCACGGAGGAGTTATTAAAAACTGGAGAGAAAACCTAAGAGGAATAAAGAAAATGCTCGGCTTATGAGGAAGGGCTCTGTTAAAGAAGCTCTTGCGAAGATAAAAATGGAGAGACTACCCAAGGGCTGGAAGGAATAAAGGAGATGCTGATATATGAGAAAAGGCGCTGTCAAGGAAGCTCTTGCGAAGATAAAGTATGACCCAAGAGAAAACGAGAGCGATTACTACATAGTGATTAAGCACAGGGGAGCTTATGGGAACATCAAGAAAATTCCTGTAGAAATTATTGAGCTTGGCCATGGATACTTCTTTGTGGGGGAAGCCCAGATTCCATACCACCGCATTCTCAGAGTTGTAAGAAAGGATGGGAAGGTCATTTGGAAGAAGAAAGAAAAGGATTAGGAGATTAATTTGAATTCTGAGGTTAGCAACGCCCACTCCCTTCTTTCAAATAACTCCCCTGTTGCAACTATCAAAAGATATGCACCATTGAGTAGGGCATAATCCCTCATATATGTTAAAGCATCCATTAATTTCTTGAACTCAAGCTCAAGTAGGAGGTATCCTATATCCTCTATCAATACTGCTGCCCCTTCCATTCCAGTTTCAAAAAATACTCTTATTTGTTCTCTCGCTTTAGAGAATCCTGCTGGATTTATTGAATTCCTTGTCGCTGTAGTGCTTATCCAGATAACCCGCACTTTATTCTCCCGGAAGAACTTTATAGTGGCATCAGGAGCATCTCTTGTAAATATAATGGCCTCTGATTTACCTTTTCCAATAATATCAGCAAGAAAATAACGAGCTTTGAATCTATCTGTAAACAGATATCCCCCTGGTTTGAGGTTTTTGAGTTCAATTTCCTTTTCTCTCAACGAAGTCATAAGATCATAAGCCTTTTTTAAAGCATCATAATGATCCTGCTCCATAACCGCAAGTTGGGCAAATATCTCCTTGGATTCATCGTTTTCTGCCTTTTTAGCTAACATTTCATATGTTTTTCTTGCAAATAACTCACTCTGCATACAGTACTTCAAGGCCTCCAGATAACCCCCGACACTCTCAAATTCCGTGTGAAATGGAGCTACCTCTACAGGAGGAGCATCAATTTTAGTTGGTTCTTCATCTGGATAGAGTTTCTTAAAAATCGTATATAACCAGTTTTTATGTTTCTCGCTGTCTTCACTCATTTTGATAAATAAAAGCCTGATGCTTTCTCTCTCCACTTTTGAAGCAAGTTCAAGATAATATTTTGCCTCTTCATCCTCGTTAAAGATAGCATAACTGAGGACTTCTTTGGGGGATTTATCCTTTAGAGATTGCACAATTTTTTTGAGGTATTCACCCGGGGATTGCATTTTATTCACTGTAAGTAACTAACCAAAACCAATAGAAAAGCTTTTCTATTCTATATGGATTTAACAGAAAACATGATAGATTCACATGCTCACTTTGAATTTTATAAGACAAACATACCCAACATCATAGAAGAATGCAAAAACGAACTAAAGGCTGTCATTGATTCAATGACCGAGTACCGAAAGACCCATGTATGGAAGAGCTGGGAGCTTCTCAGGCCTTATTTCGGATTTGTCTTTCCAACCCTCGGCTACCACCCAAACGAGGCCCGGCGGGGCAATTGGGAGAAAGTTAATAGGGTTGAAGAGTTTATATTGAGACATAAAGATGAAATAGTAGCTGTCGGCGAAATCGGCTTGGATTATCACTATGCTGAAAATGAAAAGCAGAAAGAGAATCAGATGCAAATTTTTAAACACTTCCTTGAATTGGCTCTTGAAATCAAAAAACCTGTAGTCATTCATGCCAGGGAGTCTGAAAGAGAAGCATATGAGACCGCTCAGCGTTATGGTGTAGATGCCTATTTCCACTCTTTTGCTGGAAGCAGAGAATTGGCAAAAGAAATTGTAGAGAATAATCACTATATTGGAATAAGCACTGGTATTGTTTTCATTCCAGAAGTCAGAGCTGCGGCAGAAGCTCTTGGCATTGAGAGAATTCTTGTGGAAACAGATTCTCCCTATATGAGCCCATTTAGAGGACAGAGAAATAAGCCTTGTTACGTGCGGGTAGCAATTGAAGAGATAGCAAAACTTAAAGAGCTGAGCTTTGAAGAAGTAGAGAGAATAACTGAGGAAAATGCTATTAAATTCTTCAACTTTCAACCTAAAAGTGAGGTGAAAAAATGAACGCTGTGGATGAATTAAAGCGGCTGTGTGCCCAACTCAATGAGGATCAACTTATTTCTGTAATAGATTCTTTCACGCAACTAAACAAAGAACTTGAAAGTAAGAAAGGGCGTGAATTCACAGAGCTTTCAATCTTGAGTTTTGTTGAAGGGATTCTAATCACTCTGAGACAAAAATATCCCAAAGAACAGAGAATTTCAGAACTTCTAAAGGAAGTTCAGAGTCGGAGAATGGAGCTGGATAAGAAACCTAAAATGTCCTATTTAGAGCGTTAATGGTTAGATGTGTATAATTAATGCGGCTTTTGTAACATTTCCAATAGATTGATTAATGACCAAAAACCTATTATAGTTTAAATGCGTATTATTTTCATTAAGGTATGATGTAAGAAGGGTCATAAACTGCATGTTTAATTCAGAGCCATTTTAATCACTTAATTAGTCTGTATCAGCAGTTTGTGGGCTCTTCTTACTCGGATGGTGATGGGTATGGAGAAGAGAACCTTATTCCTAATTTATCTTTTATTAAGCTCTTATTTAAACATGAGTTTCGTTGGGTTCTCACCACTCGTGAGCGCTCAAGAAAATGTCATATTTCAGGATGATTTTAACGACAACAGCCTCGATACAGCGAAATGGAGCACAGAAGTCGTGGGCAGCGGGAACAGTGTAACCGAAACCAACGGTGAGATTCAAGTTGTCACCTACGGACACGGTGGCTGGGATTCTGGACATGCACTGTTGAAAAGTAGAGAGATTGACATTAGCAACTGGAGCTCCGTGAGCTTCGAGGCTGAGTGGGAGTTTCTTGATCCTTACACGGCTGAGATGCTGGTTCATATAGTTGATCTTGACACCGGAAAATACATAGGAGTGCACTACATAAGCTGGCAAGGGCCAAAGATATCATATCGATACGATGGCACTTCCCAAACCGAGTATCGGCAAATTCCAACTAGCTATGTTCCTTTCAAAATCGTGATCTACAAGGATCACTTTGAGTTCTGGGAAAGCGGTGTTCTTGTGAAAACCATCTACACAACCAGTATGGCAGGGACTACAAGGTTTCAGTTTGTCATGGGTGGCTGGGAGAGCTCCCCTCTAACGTCCCATATGCACTTTGATAATGCCGTTGTCAGCTACACTGAGGAACCGCTCCAAATAAACATCCTCTCACCGGAGGAGAAGATATATGACACTGCAACGATAGATCTCAATGTCACTGCAAACAAACCCGTGAATGAATGGCGTTACTCACTTAACGGGGGGGAGAACGTCACGTTCGAGCCGAACACCACAATAACGGCACAGGAAGGAGAAAATCTCCTCGTGGTGTACGCCCTCGCCGGCGACGAGACAGGGATGGCCCAGGTAAGCTTCTACGTGAACGCGAGCGAGGAAGATGAGACACCGCCAGGGACCGTTAGAAACCTGGCCCACGAAGTTGGTTCAGATTACATCCACTGGACTTGGGACAACCCGGAGGATGAGGACTTCGAGACGGCGCTAATCTACATGGACGGAAAATTCGAGGGCGAGACGGACGAGGGTGAATGGTGGCTTGACGAGCTCTCACCCGGCGAGACGCACACGATTGGAATTCTCACGCGGGACTACTCGGGGAACGTCAACACCACGTGGGTGAACGACACCGCAACGACGCTTACTCCAGCTGAAACGGTTTACGTAAACGAGAGCGGCTGGTGGTACGAGGGCGGGAGCCTCAACCCCAGCGAGACGCCGCTCCAGGACGGGATAAAGAACGCGATCGAAGGTGGAACGGTCGTAGTCCTTGCTGGAACGTATCCGGAGAGTGTGGAGATAGGTAAATCCCTCACAGTGGAAACGAGCGAGAGCGCCCGCATCACCGGCGACGGCTCCGAGTTGGATAACGGAAGGAAGCCCGTCTTCTACGTGAGCTCCGACAACGTCACGCTGAATGGCTTTGTTGTAGCCTCGTCGGTCTCGAACATCGGGGTCTGGGTGGACGGCGTCGAGAACTGTACGATTGAGGACAACACGATTACGATAACCGAGACCGGGGAGAGCGAGCGCTACGGAATCTATCTCAGCTACGGGGGAGGCAACATCATCAGGGACAACGACGTGAGCGTTTCAGGCTTTCAGGGTGTCGGAATTTACGTCTACGAGGAAGAGGGGGAAGCCAGCGACGTCCACGACAACACAGTCACGGTTAGAGGCGATAGTGCCGACGGAATAGAGGTCTTCCAAACCTCGGCGTGGGTTTATGACAACACAATCTCGATAAGCGGTGTGGGTGAGAACGCCGGTTATGCCCTCTACCTGTACCTCGCGGGGGATTCGTTTATAGACAACAACGAACTGACGACTAACCTCTCCGAGACGAACGCCTGGGCAATAATTGTCATCGCAGAGTTCTATGGCTCGCTGAGCGGGAATACGATAAACGGGATTCCCACGGAGGTAACCTGTCCCGGAAACTGTCTCGTGAGGGGAGTTCCCCCGGAGAACCGGCCGGCACCGCCGGAGGGCTACGGCGACGTTGGGGAATACATTGAGATAGACGTGGACAGCTGGCTCCATCTGGGCCTCTACTACGACGATTCTGCCCTTGAGGGCCTTAATGAGGACAGCCTCCAGATATGGCACTTCACAGAGGGCTGGACGCTCGAGGGAACGAGCGGGCACCATTTGGACACGAACAAGAACCTCGTCGAGGCCAACCTGACGGGGTTGGGCATCTTCGCACCGCTCGCCCAGGAGAAGAACGACATCACCCCACCTGTCCTCACCTTCGTTGAGCCGACGCCAAAGGACGGTTCCCTGATCGGCAACTCAAGCATGGTGATAAACGTCACCTCGAACGAGAACCTCGCCCTGGCGACCCTTGAGTTCGACGGGGCAAACCATACGATGCTCGGCTCGGGGAAGAACTGGCACTACGCAATGAACGTTGCGGATGGAACCCACACCTTCAGGGTTTACGGCCAGGATTTAGCCGGTAACAACGGGACGAGCGAGGAGAGGGAATTTGAAGTTGACACGAAGGCCCCGGAGTATTCAAACGTCGGCCAGGATGCGGAAGGCATCCCGCCGGGCGGGGAAGTTCACGTCCACGCCTTCTGGAGCGACCCACACCTCAGGGGGGCGGTTCTTTATACAAACATAACCGGCTCATGGGAGGTCTTTGATGAAGTGGTCTTTGAAGGAACGGAAGGCTGGAGCAACTTCTCCCTAGTCCTTGACGAGCCGGACCTTTACTGCTGGAAGATAACTGGATACGATGCTCTGGATCACGAGAACACCACCCCGGTTCACTGTTTTGTGGTTTACTCCCCACCTG
>JAMOPD010000001.1 GCA_027064745.1 Thermococcaceae archaeon | reverse complement strand
TATTTCCCTATATCCTCTTTTAGTTGGGGTCTCTGAAAAAGAGAAATTCTTACCAAGATTTCTGGGTGAGTCTCGGATATGGGAGAAAGACGTTGTTATAATTGATGCAATTTCCTCGATATTACCTGAGAAAATAAGCGAGAATGAAATAAAACTTCTCACAACCCATCTGAAGAAATTAAGCTCCTTAGGAAAGGTTATTATGATAACGGTTAATCCGGAGGATATTGACAAATCAGTGCTCCGGATTCTTGAAGAGATTTCAAGCATGTTGATCAGGCTCAGCGTGAAAACCTTTGGAGGGGACTTAAAGAACTCTGCCACGATTGTAAAGTATAACAACGCAGCAGGCGTCTTCCAGAAAATCATTCCGTTTAGAGTAGAACCGAAAGTTGGATTTATAGTTGAAATAGCAGCGGTGGTGTGATATGGCAGAAAGAATCAGCGATAATATAGAAGTTGCAATGGCCCGAAATCCACATTTAAGGAGGTATATAGATAACTTCGTCAGGAGAACAGGTAAATTCCCAGAATTTTATCCCCAGCTGAGCAGGGATATGAAGGACATAAAGTATCCGAACATAATATATCCTGTTGGTGATCCAATATTCATACACATATACGGAGATATCAACACAGAGAGGAGGTACATAATCGTAGAACCCCGCATTACAAATCAACAGGAAGAAGAAAAATATGAAGTTATAAAGGATAAAATACTCGAAATTGCTCCAACCAGAAGAATTCCGGAGGATAAAGAAGAATTCGAGCTTTTTCTTGATGAACTTTTCAATGAAGCTTTGAGAAAACTGTCGGGTGGCGGTTTCTTTAATCGAAAAAGTAGAGTCCAAATAACTAGGGAAGAAGCCGAGAAATTTAGATACCTGCTGAAAAGAGACATAGTTGGTATTGGGCCCCTGGAACCCTTGATGAGGGATCCGTATATTGAAGATATACACATAATCGGTGCAAAATATGTTTCATTAATTCACAAGATATTCGAGGCTTTACCAACCAATATTGATTTTGGAGACAATATAAGATTAGCTGATTATTTCAAAAACTTAAGCGAGAGAATGGGGCGGCCAGTGAGTGATAAAAATCCTGTAGTTGATGGCACTCTTCCAGATGGCTCCAGAATAAACATTATTTACAGTCCCGATGTTAGTATAAAGGGTCCGAGTGCCACAATTAGAAAATTCTCAGCGACTCCACTTAGCGTCACCCAGCTGGTTAAATGGAACACTTTTTCCCCAGAAATTGCGGCATATTTATGGCTTGCCTTGGAGTATGGAATGAGTGTATTCGTCTGTGGAGAAACGGCAAGTGGGAAGACAACTACGCTTAATTCCATTATTCCATTCATCAAACCGGACGCAAAAATATATACTGCAGAAGACACGCCAGAAGTTATTGTTCCCCATAAAACATGGCAGAGACTAACAACAAGAGATAGGGGACCTGAGGAATCTAGAGTCACGTTATTTGATTTGCTTAAAGCGGCTCTTAGATCCAGACCCAACTATATTATTGTAGGTGAGATTAGAGGAGCTGAAGGAGCTATAGCATTTCAAGCTATGCAAACCGGCCACCCAGTCATGTCTACATTCCATGCCGGCGATATCAAAAAGATGATTCAGCGTTTCACAGGTTCGCCGATTAATGTTCCAGTTACTTTTATTGATAATCTCAACATTGCTCTATTCCAGCAGGCTGTATATATAAAGGGCAAATTCTTGAGGAGAGTTGTAACTGTAGTCGAGATTGAGGGATACTATGAAGAACTGGGAGGAGTGGCTACAAGGAACGTATTTGAATGGGATCCAGTCTCAGACAGGCATATTTTTAGAGGAATGAACAATTCGTATATTCTTGAAAGGAAAATAGCAGAAGTTGCCGGTTATGAAGATCCAAAAGACATATACAACGAACTTTTCCTGCGGGCTCGGATAATTAAACGAATGATAGAACTTGGCATACTAGACTACTATGCTGTTCACAAAGAGATCAAAAACTTCTATGAACGTGGAATTGAAGGCTTGAGTTTCAGGTTATAGAGGTGAAAAAGATGCCAAAAGAAAAAGCTGGGATATTCATTCAATCGGATTTGACAATAAGGTACTACATTAGAAAGATACTAGCTCCAAGCTTAGTCCTTTCTGTGGCCTTATTCATGGTGATGCTATTTCTTAGCAGGTTTATAGCTCTTTCCAAGATAATACTCATGGCTCTTTATGCAATTCCTACTCTTCCCATGTTATACGCTGTTTCTTACCCACATGCAAGAGTCAGCAGTAAAAAAGTTAAGATAAACTCTAGGATACCATATTTTGCAACCTATTTTGCCGTATTATCCACAAGCGATGTTGACAGAAGTGATTTAGTGCGGAATCTGTCCACAGAGGAAATTCTTGAGCCCATAGCAAGCGATATGAAAAAGGTCTACTATCTAGTTGCTAAACTGCACAGAGGAATGCCCGAAGCCCTGAGATTTTTAGCTAAGAGAACTCCAAGCAAAGTTTTCTCTGATTTCCTTGAGAGATTGGCTTATTCTTTGGATAGTGGTGTTGAATTAAAAGATTATCTGCTTCAAGAGCAAAAAACTGTCATGGATGATTATGAGACTTTCTATGAGGGAGCTTTATATGATTTGGATGTTTTTAAGGAGATTTATTCATCATTAATAATCTCCGTGGTTTTTATGGTAACATTTATCATCATCGGGCCAATAATAACAGGACAAGACATTGTAAGCCTGAGTGTGTTCATGTTTATTTTAATTCTTGCAACGGAAATCGGCATTTTAGTCGTCATAAAGTACAGGATGCCCGAAGATAGGATTTGGTCTGAAGATGCTATGACGTCAGAAAGAAAAATGAGAATTATCAGAGCTGCTATCATCTCGATCATCGGTACAATAATCTCTACGATTTTGTATTTGTTTATAATCCGTCCTCGTTTCGATTTTCCCCTTTTAGTTGGAATATCCTTTATGATATCACCCCTGATGTATCTGGGTAAGACCATAGAGAAAGAAGAGCACAGCATAATGATAAAAGATGAGAACTTTCCGGCTTTTATAAGGACTCTTAGCTCTTCCCTCGCTGCCAGCGGAGCATCCCTGCATTTAGTCCTAAAATACCTTAGTTCTCATGACTTCGGAACCCTAACCCGTGATATCAGGAATTTATATCGCAGAGTGGCCATGAGAATCGACGATAGTAAATCATGGAATTATTTTGCTTCAGATACGGGTAGCTGGCTTATAGGAATATTTTCA